>NBMY01000154.1 GCA_002212985.1 Sphingobacteriales bacterium TSM_CSS | reverse complement strand
ACAAAGGTAGGTACACAACCGCGTAGCAGAAATATGGGGTTAGACGAACGGATACGTTTGATAGAGAAAACCCAATTCGCTCAACTTCCAACATCAGAACTTGGTGGACAAGCAAGCCCAACGAAGCATTTGAAAAAACACATATCAATTTTGTGGTTGTTGACAGCAAATGGGAATACTTAGAGGCAAAGACAATCAATGATTCAAAATTTGTAAAATCATTCGTTAAAAATGACCATTTAAACTTTGTGATTTACTACAACTACCAAGGCGTAGTAAGACGTTTTTTTCCCGACTTTATCTGCAAACTGACAAACGGAGAGTATTTGGTCATAGAAACCAAGGGACAAGATAACGAGCAAAACAGGACTAAAAGAGCTTATTTAGATGAGTGGTGCAGAGCGGTGAATGAACATGGTGGTTTTGGAAAATGGAAATGGGCTGTTTCTTTTGACCCTAATGATTTGCAAAAAATTATACAAGACAAATACAACGAAGAATAGCCCCGCGCATTTGCCGGCATATTTGCAAAACCTCACAAGCTAATGCAAACAACTACAGTCCTTTACAATCCTATTGCATTATTATAATAGACTCTGCCAACCCCTCACCCCACAAAAAAAGCCGCCCCTTGTGTTGCAAAGGGCGGCTTTTTGGTTAGCAATAAACCCGCGTTAAGCAGGGTTTAGGGGGTTTCGGTATCTTCTTCGGGGCGCGGGGGCAGGTCAAAAAAGGTATTCAGGTCTTCATATACGCTGGTAGAGCCGGGCACATTTTGTTGTGCGGCCATTTTTACGCTGTTGTAAAAAGGCAGGCAAAACTGCAAAATTTCTGAGCCAAGCGCCATTTGGGTATCGGCAACAGTTTCGGCCAAGCTGTTAATAATGCCAATAAAAGAAGCAAGTTGTTTGTAGAAGGTAAAATCCAGTTCGGCGCCGGTTAGGCTAAGGTAGGGCGGGGTTAGGTGCGGGTTGTTTTTGGCGTGGGTAAGGCTGCGCTCTGCAAGGCTGTAGCGGTTGTTGCGCATTTTATACAGGCGGCTGCGCTCTTCGGTGGTAAGGTTTACCACTTTGTCTTTTAATACATTGGCAACATCGGCCAAGGCGGTGGTAATGGTCAGCAGTTCGGCATCGGTTAGTTTGGCAGAAATATTCTGGTAAGGCATACAATAGTTTTTAAAGGTTAAAAAAATAAATGGCCCCAGTAAACGCAAATACATCAAAAAAGGTATATTAAGGGTTAATTTTTTTACAAAAAAAATAAAAAAAAGAGTTTGCAAAAAAGCGCGGTATGTTTTTAAAACATCCAATGTCTTTGTAAACGCGCTTTCAAACTGTACCAATACTATACCTGTAACAATTGCGGTTAGCAGCGCCCCCAAACAATGGGTGGCAAAGAGTTTTTTGGGGTGTATAGTTGTTTTGCCATATAGTAACGCGGGGTGTTGGGGTAAAACCGGCATAAGATTGCGGTGCGCCACACCGTTCAAGTATTTAGGTAGCGCCTTTGTTGGCAATGTTTTAAGCTAAATTTCTTTTGTTTTACCACAAAAACTGCAAGGGTTTGCAAAGTTTGCAATTACTTTTTGCGGTTATTCTTTGCGGTAAAGGGCTTCAATTTAGCAATGCTACAAGTAAAAATACTAAGATTACAGGCGCCTGCTAAGTAGTTGCCTCAAAACAAAAAGCGCACCGGAGTAAAATAAACCGGTGCGCAGTGCAATTTACATAGTGAGTTGAGTTTTTACAGGAGACTGTAAATTGTTTTGAGTTTGTGTGGCAGGTTGGTATGTAGTATTTTTAGCTAAGTTTTTAGGCAAATTACCCGTTTCAATTTATTGGCACAGCGCATTTTGAGTATGGTTTTTATTTAATGCTGCCAAAATCAACGGTAATATAATCGGTTATTTCCATGTCGCTGGTAGTTGTGGAGGTGTCAACTGTAAAGAAATAGTTGGTTTTTGAAACAGAGCGCAGGTGCATTTTATAAGTTATTTTAAAGGTTACTTTACCTTCAAAATCGCCGTTGTAAGTTTGCCAAACGCCTTGCGCCAAAAAGGGCATGGTATTAACGGCTTGGTCGGGCAGGGTGCCAAGGGGAGTACCGGAGAAGGAGCCGGTAAAACTCATATCGAGCAGGTCTTGGTATTTGGTGTAAGGGCCGGAAGAAGTACTGGCAAGTTCAACTACATGGTACAGTTTTTTCCCCGATGAATTGTTGAGGTATTTAAAACCATTGATGTTTTGCGACCAGCTATCGGAGCCGCCAATTTCCACACCTGCCGAAGGGCCATCTTTGCTTGCGCCGCCGGTGCCACTAATAGAGGTGGTAATGGTACGGCTGCCCGTATTGGTATCGGTTGGGGGGGCATCTACATCGCGGTACACGTTTTCGGCGCCGGTGGTGGGTTCAATGGTAATTTCCAGTTTTTCAAGGAAAAAACCTCTTTTATCAGAGGTGTTAGAGGCTAATACGCCGGTTTTAGCTATGCTGCCTTCGGTGGTAAGGTGTACCAGTTTTTGTGAGGGCGAAAGGGTAAAGGCATACAAAAAGCCATTCACGCGCATATTAAATTCACATGTTTGGGTAGTGCCTTGTATGGTGGCGGTTTGGTCTTTGCTTAATGGCGTCAAACGAAGTCTTTTGCGGGGGTCGGCATCGGTAGGATCGGCAACAATATTGCTTGCGTTATTATTGGAAGCCTTGCCGGCCATGCTCCATTGTGCGCTCCACCAGCCCGGCGCATCCAAAGGGCCAATTTCCAGTTTACCGTTTTGGTTGTGCAGGTATCCGCCCGACCATCGGTTAACAATTTGTGTATAGCCATCGTAGGAAACAAGCGACCACATGGCGCTCCACCAACCCGGTTGAATAGCGCCCGACCCCAACTGTCCGCCGTTTTCGGTGTGCAGGTAAGTGCCGGTGGCAACGTTTTTAAGTCGTACATAGCCGCCGTCGCCCACTTGCTCCACTATCCAGCTATCGGTAGCGGCGGTTGAGCAATAGGGAGTTCCGTTTTGCAGGCCAATTTTATCGCCTGTCCATCGGTTGGTAATGCTGGTTTGTGCCTCAATTGCAAGTGTGCTCATCCATGTTAATAGCGCTAACAAGCAGGCAAGTTTGGTGTAACTGTAATAGGTTTTCATTTGACTTTTGTTTGAAAGTGAAGAAATAAGTTGCATTGCTTTGGCGGTATTTGCCGTTTAAGGCGCTTGCTGCCAATGCTGCAAAACTATGGCAAAAGAGAGGTTTACGCCTTGTCAAATGCGTTCAAAGGTTTGTATTTTGGTTGCATGCCTGCTTAAAATGCCAAAATGTGGGTTTATTTCTTAAAAGAACTGGGGTTAATGCCAAAGGCCTCGGTAAAAGATTTTGAGAAATGCGCCAAATCTTTATACCCTACCCGATAGGCAATTTCCGAAACGGTGAGTTGTGTGGTGAGCAAAAGTTGTTTGGCTGCATGGAGGCGGTAGTTTCTGATAAAATCGGAAGGCGACTGATTGGTGAGGGCTTTCATTTTTCGGAATAGTTGAGAGCGGCTCATGCCTATTTTTTGGCAAAGTTGCGGTAGGGCAAAATCTTCGTCTGCAATGTTGTTTTCCAGAAGGGCGGTTATTTTTTGTATAAAGGCATCTTCCATTTCAAATTCTTCCTGCTCATTGGGGGGCGTAGCCAAGTATGATTGGGCATACCGGGCAAGGTAGCGCTGTTGAAGGGCGGTCATTCGCTCCATTTTAAGGAGTAGTTCCTCTTGGTCAAAGGGTTTGGTAAGGTAATCATCGGCTCCGCTGCGCAGTCCGGTAATTTTATCGGGCGGGGCGGCTTTGGCAGTAAGCAAGATAATGGGTATATGGCTGGTTCGCACATCGGATTTTAAGGTTTGGCAAACTTCGTAACCATCTTTACCGGGCATCATTACATCGCTTATAATAATGTTTGGAATGAGTTCCAGCGCTTTTTCAATGCCTGTTTGGCCATTAAAGGCAATGCTAAGGCGGTAGTTGGTTTGTAGGCAAAGGGTGAGGTAGGTAATCACATCGGGGTTATCTTCTATAAGCAAAACTAAGGGTAAGTGGTTATTGGTATCTTCATTGGCAGGTTGGGCGGTAGTTTGTAAAGGCGGGTATTCAGTAAGTTCATGCAGGGCATCGGGTTTTGGGGGTATGGGTTGTGTTGTTTCTGCAAAAGGCAGGGTAAGGGTAAAGGTAGTGCCTTGTTGGGGTTGGCTTTTAACCGATATATACCCTTGCATGAGTTGCACCAATTCCTGCACATAAGCCAACCCTATACCGGTGCCTTGTTGGGCCCGGGCATTGGCGGTATTTGCCTGATAAAACCGCTTAAAAATATGGGGCAGGTCTTGGGGTAAAATGCCAATGCCGGTATCGGTTACGGTAATTTGGCAAAGTTGCGGTTGCAGGTACAAACGCACCTCAATGCTGCCTCCATGCGGGGTAAATTTAAGGGCATTGCTCAGCAGGTTGTTCATGATATGTTGTAGCAAGCGGGTATCTAAGAGGGTTACGGCATGTTGGGTGTTGGCGGTAAACTGTAGCGTTTGCTGCTGGGTTTGGGCGTAGGGCCGAAACGAGTTGGTAATGTATTGTAAAAAAGCCACCAAATCGGTATGTTGTGGGCGCAGTTGCAGGGTTTTATCTTGCAGTTTAGCAAAATCGAGCAATTGATTTATGAGTTTTAGCAGGTTGTAGGCATTTCGTTTTATCATGTTCACCGCCTCTTGTTGGGGGTTGGCGGCGGGGTTTAGCTGGTCTGCCATGCCCAAAATTACGGTTAAAGGGGTTCTGAATTCGTGGGTTATATTGTCATACAATCGGGTTTTAAAGGCATCTAATTCGCGCAGGCGTTTGGCTTCGGCCTCATATAAGCGGCGTCTTAGCTGGTACTGCCAGCCGCTGTAAAGCAATGCTACAACAATGCATGTCCATAGCAGCATAGCCCAGCCTGTTTGCCACCAGGGGGGTAAAATGGTAATTGCCAGTTCGGTAGGGTTTTGGTTCCAAACCCCGTCGTTGTTGGCGGCTTTCACTCTTAACCGGTACTTACCCACAGGCAAGTTTGAAAAGGTAACTTCTCTTTTGGTGTCCAAAAACACCCACCCGTTGTTTAACCCTTGCAGTTGATAGGCATATTGATTAAGCGCCGAGTTGCGGTAGTTGAGTGCAGAAAACTGTATGGTAAAGGTATTTTCGGTATGGCGCAGTTTTAAGTGTTTAAGGGTATGGGTGTTAGACAAGGTTTGGCCGGTGGTTTTTCCGCCCCTCATTTGGTAAAGGGTAATGGCGCTAACATAAACCGGCGGCGGCAGGTGGTTTTGTTCTATGCTTTCGGGGTAAAAATGTAGTAGCCCTTTGGTAGTGCCGGCATAAATTTTTCCGTCTTTAGGGCTTTTTGCAATTGCCTGCAATGCAAACTGGTTAGCGGGCAACCCATCTTGCTGCAAATAATTCTGAAAAGTTTCGGCATCGGGGTTAAAGCAACTTAAGCCGTTGGAAGTTGTTACCCACAAGTTGCCCTTGTTGTCTTCCATTATGCCTTTTATATCGTCGTTGGGCAAGCCATTTTGTTCGGTATAGTGTTTAAAGCGCTTTTGGTTGGGTAAAAACAGGTTTAGCCCGCCTCCGGCACAGCCCACCCAAAGGCGGTTTCGGCTATCTTCATAAATAACGTTTACCTTAATTCCGCCAAGGCTGTGGGCATCGCCGGGGTTGTAGGTAAGGTGTGTAAAGGTTTCGGAACAGGGGTTAAAAACACTTACTCCCGATGTTTCGGTTCCTAACCAAATTTGCCCGTTGTTATCGGCAAAAACGGCATCTAATCTCAATCCCGATGGAGCATACTGCCCCTTACCCTCTGCGTATTGGTAGTTTTTTATTACCTTTGCTGTGCTGCCCTGCTGCCTTATACAACTCAACCCTCTGGTAGTAGTTACCCAAATAGCGCCCGTACTATCTTCGCACACACCGGTTACAAAGTTATCGAGAAGCATGAAAAGAGGGTCATCGGGCTGAAGGGTAAAATAGGTGTATTTGCCCGAAATGGCATCTATGCGGTTTAGCCCGCCGCCCCAGGTACCTATCCACACATTACCTTGTGAGTCTTCAAAAATGCTTCTTATATCGTTTGAATTTAAACCGGTTTTTGAAACCGGGCTTTTTTGTATATGGGTAAAAGTGTGAGCAATAGGGTTATAAATACTAATGCCGTTTGAACGGGTGCCTATCCATATCGTACCCGATGCCATAACAGAAACCGAAAAAATATTATCGGCGGCTAAACTGTTGGGTTGGTTGGTTTCTTTTTTAAGCACGCCAAACGGTTTGGCGTATAGATCGTGTTTAAAAAGCCCGTTACCCGCAGTGCCTATCCATAGTTCGCCGGCAGTGTTTTCTGAAAGCACCGATATGAAATTGTTGTAATAGTTTCCGGTATCGGCATCTACCAACAAGTTTTGGGGCGAAGTAAAACGGGAATCGTAGCGCACAATACCACTGCCCATTGTGCCCACATAATATTGCCCCGATGAAGCCTGTATAACCACCGAATTGACCACTCTATCATAGTTGCTTTTAGGAGGAGAATTTAAGGGCAAAAATACCTTTTGTGTGGGGTTATAGACATACGTAATGTTATCGGTGGTAAGCAATTTACCCGTTTGGTCGGTGGTAAAGCAATTGGGCCAGGCAAATTTAGTAGCAGTTTCTGTTTTATATGGAATGTGCAAAAACGTATGGGTATTTACATTAAACCGGTAAGCGCCGGCTCCCCAAACCGATAGAATAAGTTCTCCGTTAAAACCGGTAATATGTTCAATACTTAAAAGTTCTTTTGAATACTGTAACGGGTCAATGCCGGTAGGAAAGTGGGTAAATGTGTTTGTTTTCGGGTTAAAACGGTCTAACACGGTATAAGCGCCAATCCAAATTATACCTTCCTTATCTGCAAAAACATCGCCTATTTTATTGTTGGCAATACTGTTTTGTTGCTGCGGCTCATGCCAAAACCGGTCTATTTTGCCCTCTACGGGGTTAAGCCTGTTTAACCCGCCCTGCGTACCTATATAAATATTTCCGTTCAGGTCTTCGGCAAGGGAGGTTATATAGTTGTTGCTCAAGCTGTTGGCGCTGCCTTGTATGTTTTTATAATGCACAAAATCATAACCATCAAACCGGTTTAACCCGTTTCGGGTGCCTATCCACATAAAACCATATCGGTCTTGGAGCAGTGCGGTTATATAATTATCAGAAAGCCCATGCTGCGCAGTGTAGTGTTGCGAGGTAAGCGCCGGTGAATAGGCATTTTGGGCAAGTGCATAACTTGCAGCAAAACACCCCACTACCCATACCCATACATGTTTACCCATGGCTGCTTTTTGGCGGGTTATAGTTTTATAAACAGCGCAACTTTACTCCAAGCTGCGCTTATTAAAGTGCAATATACGCCTGCTTTTTACATTATGCAAAACACATCGGCTAAGGTTGACCACGCCCTAAATGGTAGCTGTTGTAATTGTGGCTACTCTTGTTGTGGTAGGGTATGGAACAATTTTAATTCTTAGAAGCTGCATGAAAAGTGAAATTAATATCTGTTCACTTTGCAGACAAACGCTAATTCCTTTGTGAGCTTTGCTCAAAACTTTGCGAATAGCTTAGCCAAAAAACACGCAAAATACAAAGCATTAGAAAGAAAACAATAGCTCCCAAAGTAGCCACAAATACTTTTCATACAGCCTCTTATGGTTGGGTGGTATTTGTACCTGCGGCGGCGGCAGATTTTAGCTCAACATAAACCAAACAAATAATAACCATAATTTCAACCAGAAAATAACCAACCCCGGCCAGCGTAAGCAACCCCCTGTAATAAAATAGGAAAAAGATGGTAATGCCGCAATAAATAAGGTTGGCAAAGGCAATTATTTTAAGCCCAATGGCTGAAAAATAAAAATAACCCAAAAAAGAATACAAAGCAAACAAGCAAGCCAACCCCGAAAGAAAATACAGCGAATTGCGCGGCATTCCAAACACGCTTTCAAACTGTACCAATACTATACCTGTAACAACTGCGGTTAGCAGCGCCCCCAAACAATCGGTGGCAAAGAGTTTTTTGGGGTGTATGGTTGTTTTCATTGCTTTGTGTTTATTCTTTTTGCTCGCCGTTGCATGGTTGCCAATAATAACTTGGCATTCTGATGCCAAATTACCATCGGTTTCTCAAAGTGCCAATTTTTTTCTAATTATATTTTTGCCATTGCCATTGCCATTGTCCTTCAATGATTGTCGCCGGTGAACCAAATGCGCAGTCGGGCTGTTTAAAATGCGTGCATTGAATTTTGCCCTGTTTTCTTGTCATGCAAAGCAACTTTTGCTACCTTTACCCCTTGGCACCGTTATTGGGCAATGCACACAACAACATGGTTATACCAAAAAACAAACAGCTATGAAATCGCCCTATTTTAAAGAAGAACACCACCTGTTCAGGCAAACGGTAAGGCAATTTATAGAAACCGAAGTGGCGCCGCACGCCGTTGAATGGGAAGAACAACAGGAAATACCCCGCTCTATTTGGCAACGCATGGGCGAACTGGGCTTTTTGGGGCTGCACTACCCCGAAAAATACGGTGGCTCGGCAGCCGATTTTTTCTACTCGGTAATTTTTACCGAAGAACTAAGCCGCAGCATGATGGGCGGTTTTTGCGCCGCCGTGGGTGTACACCAATACATGGCTACGGCGCATTTGGCACAGGCCGGCTCCGAAGAACTGAAGCAAAAGTACCTTGTACCCGCCATATCGGGACATAAAATTGGTGCGCTGGCCATTTCAGAACCCGGCGCCGGTTCCGATGTTGCCAACATTCGCACAACCGCCGTGCGCAATGGCAATGATTACCTCATTAACGGCTCCAAAATTTTTATTACCAACGGCGTTTACTCCGATTTTGTGGTAGTAGCCTGCAAAACCAACGCCGCCGCAGGCATTTCGGGTATAAGTCTTATAATTGTTGACCGCAATACGCCCGGTTTCACCGCCTCCAAACTCAAAAAAATGGGTTGGCACAGTTCCGACACCGGCGAGTTGTTTTTCGACAATGTGCGCGTACCGGCAAGCAACCTCATAGGGCAGGAAGGCAACGGTTTTTATTATATTATGGACAGTTTTCAGTTAGAGCGCCTCATTGCCTCCATAGGCTCGGTGGCTGCCGCCGAAGTAGGGCTGGAAATTACCCTCAAATACATCAACGAGCGCAGCGCTTTCGGAAAAAAGGTCAATAAGTTTCAGGCCATCAGGCACAGTTTAGCCGATATTGCCACCGAAGTAGAGGCTGCCAAACAGTTTACCTACTACACTTCCTGGCTGTATGAGCAGGGCGAGTTTGCGGTGAAAGAATGCTCTATGCTCAAACTGCTTACCAGCGAACTGGCCAAAAAAGCCGCCGATGTTTGCTTGCAATGCTTTGGCGGCTACGGTTATATGGAAGAATACCCCATTGCCCGCATGTACCGCGATGCCCGCGTAGGAACCATTGCCGGCGGCACCTCGCAGATTATGCGCGAAATTATTTCAAAAATCATCATTGATGATGTTTCGTACCAGCCGGCTTATACCGATGCGCAAGGTAAACCCGGCAAGGCAACTCCCGAAATAAACGCAAACAACACCCATCCACGGGAGGTAAAAGAAAACAAAGATGAAATAACAGACAAAAATAATTCTTTAACCACAACAACAAACCAAAACCAATTTACCGGCAACATGAACAGCACACCTCAAACCGCACGCGAAATTGTAATGTCGCTTTCAGATAGGCTTAAAACCTATAAAGTAGATCCCAATTACCAAACTACTGTGCATTTCGACCTTTTGGGCGCCAACGGCGGCAAATTTACCGTAAGCATTGCCAATGGCGTCTGCACCGTTCAGGAAGGCCATATCGGCGAGCCCCAATGCCTGCTTACCGCCAAAGATAAAGACTACGAAGATGTGGAACTTGGACGCTCAAACCCGCAAATGGCCGTGTTAATGGGTAAAATTCGCCTCTCCAACATGGGCGAAATGATGACCTTTTCGGGGCTGTTTAAGCGCCTCTATTAACCATTTTTCCAATATTCATTGCCATTTCTTCCTCAATTTATGCAAACCCGCAAAACAACCGTGAACTGTTTTGCGGGTTTAGTGTGTTATAACGTTGCAACATCTAACAGCAACCCGACATGACAGATTGTACCGATTTTATTTTCGGCTACCCTTCGCCGCAAAGAGAGGTAATGCTATATTTGCACCGGCTTTTTACCGGGTTTCCGGGCGTGGTGGGTAAAATTACCTATAAAATACCGTTTTACTACCGCAAAACCTGGGTTTGTTACCTAAACCCCACCAAAAACGGCGCCGTAGAACTGGGCTTTACCCGCGGTGCCGAATTGCAAAATGAAAGCGGTTTGCTACAGGCTAAAGGCCGTAAAACCGTAAGCAGCGTTACCTTTGCTACCCCGGCAGATATACCCGAAGAAACGCTGCTGCAGGTTTGGCACGAAGCCCTGCTGCTAGACGAAACAGTGCCGTATTCGGTTAAAAAATTTAGAAAAAATTAATGCTTTTTGCAAAATTGCCGCCAATTAATTGAAGTACGTATTTTTCAGATGAACAAAATTGAAATACCCAAAGACCATTTGTATATTGTTCAACTTATTGCCCAAGCTGCTCATGAGTTGGGCTATCCTGCTTTTTTAATAGGCGGCTATGTGCGCGATTTGATTTTGAACCGCCCCTGTAAAGATATAGACATTGTGTGCCAGGGCAGCGGCATTGCCTTGGCCACCCAAGCCGCCGCCAAAATTCCCAATGCGGGGCATGTAGCCATATTTAAAAACTTTGGCACCGCTATGTTTAAAGTTGGCGACTTAGATTTGGAGTTTGTAGGGGCAAGAAAAGAATCTTATCACCTGCACTCCCGAAAACCTGTGGTTGAAGACGGCACCCTCGAAGACGACCAAAACCGCCGCGATTTTACCATCAATACCCTTGCAATTAGTTTAAAGCCAACCAATTTTGGCGCACTCATTGACCCCTTTGGCGGATTGACCGACCTGACAAACGGTATTATTAAAACGCCCCTCAGCAACCCCGATATTACTTTTTCAGACGACCCCCTGCGCATGATACGCGCCATAAGGTTTGCCACCCAACTTGGCTTTGCCATAGAACCAAATACCCTTGAAGCTATTGCCCGTAACCACGAGCGACTGCGCATTATATCGGCAGAGCGCATTATTGATGAACTGAACAAGATAATGAACTGCCCGCAACCGTCTGTTGGGTTTAAACTGCTGTTTTCCACCGGACTGCTGCACGTCTTCTTTCCCGAACTGGCAGCCATGCAAGGCATAGAGGTAATGAACGGCATAGGACATAAAGATAACTTTTATCATACCCTTAAAGTGCTGGACAACCTGTGCGCCGTGAGCAATAACCTGTGGCTGCGCTGGGCGGCCCTGCTGCACGATATTGGCAAGCCCGTAACCAAACGCTTTGACCCCGAAGAAGGCTGGACCTTTCATGGACACGAAGCGGTGGGGGGGGCTATGGTAAAACACATTTTTAAGCGCCTCAAACTGCCGCTTAATGAGCACATGCGCTTTGTAGAAAAAATGGTATCCATGCACCAACGCCCTGTTACGCTTACAAAGGAAGAAATTTCCGATTCTGCCCTGCGCCGCCTGCTCTTTGATGCCGGAAACGACCTGGAAGAACTCATGCTGCTTTGCCGCTCCGATATGACCTCTAAAAATGAAGAACGGGTGCAGCGCTACCTCGAAAACTACAACCTATTGTCAGTAAAATTGCAGGAGCTGGAAGAAAAAGACCGCATACGCAACTGGCAGCCGCCTATTGACGGGCAAGTTATTATGACTACCTTTGCCCTGCCGCCCGGCCCGCAGGTAGGCGCCATAAAAACCGCCGTGCGCGAAGCCATTTTAGATGGTATTATTGCCAATAATTACCAAGCAGCCTATGAGTTTATGCTGCAAACAGCTGTTCAAATGGGGCTGCAACCGGTAAATATATAGGTTTTATTGAGCAACTTTACGCCGTTTTGTCGGGGGTGCGGCATAATTCTACAAACCATTTTGTTAAATCAGCCTTTTTATTTGGCCGGCTTAAAAAAAAAGCGGTAATTGGTGTGTCATTGCAATATCATTTTTTCACCAAAAAACCAGGGCACATGAGCACCTTTTTTACAAAACCGCGGTGGCGCAACAGTTTTTGCGCTTTTTTTTTCCTTGTTGGCAGTTTTAGTGCAGCACAGGCACAACTTGTTGTAGAACCCGGTACTCCGCCCGACCAAATGGTTGAAATACTTACCGGTGGTGGCGTTAGTGTTGACAATATAACGCTTAACTGCCCCACAGGCGCATTTGGTACCTTTAACGGGCTTGCCTCCAACATTGGCATTGAAACCGGTATAATGTTGGCTACCGGCCCCCTCGAAATTGCCGTAGGCCCCGATGATGCCGAAAGTGCCGGAGAAGATAACGGCGGACCGGGCTACCCACTGCTAACCGCTATTGCGGGAAATACCACTTTTAATGCCTGTGTGCTGGAGTTTGATATTGTGCCGCAGGGAGATGTGCTCACTTTTAATTATGTGTTCGGTTCAGAAGAGTATAATGAATATGTATGTTCGGGATTTAATGATGTGTTTGCATTTTTTGTAAGCGGCATCAATCCTGCCGGGCCCGATTATGACAATACCAACGTAGCCCTCATTCCGGGAACCGAAATTCCGGTAGCAATTAACTCGGTAAACAACGGTACGGTGGGGTCTGCCGGTACAGCCGGCGGCTGCATCAGTCTCGATTACCCCGAGTATTTTGTTGATAACAACGGCGGCTTATCGGTGCAGTACGACGGGTTTACCGCCGTGCTTACAGCCACGGTAAACGTAGTGCCCTTTGAAACCTACCATTTTATTTTATCTATTGCCGATGCCGGCGACGGCGTTTTCGATTCGGGTGTATTTCTGGAAGCCGGCAGTTTTGAATCGCTGCCCGAATTTTCACTTTCGCCCCCGGCTTCCGTATTGGAGGGCTGCACCGAAACTGTTGTAACTGTTACCATTGACGAACCCGAAGCTACCGATGTGCCTGTGGCGCTCATTTACGGCGGCACAGCCACACCCGGGCTTGATTATTTGCCTCTGCCGGGCGTGGTAACAATTCCTGCCGGCGAATCATCGGTTAGTTTTACCGTTACCACCCTGAGCGATGGTTTCCCCGACCCGTTTGAAACCATTATCGTTACCCTTGCCGAATCGGGCGCATCTACCACCATTACCATTTTAGAACCCAATTTGCCGCAGGTAAATTTGGGCGAAGACGGGTTAATTTGCCCCGGCAATGCCATTACACTTAATGCTGCCAACACCGGCGATGTAACTTATTTATGGCAAGATGGCAGCACGGGAGCTACTTACACCGTTACCGCCCCCGGCGAATATGCCGTTACCGTAACCGGACAATGCGGCGTTGCTGATGATGCCATAACCTTTACCACCCAACCCGAATTGTCGGTAAACCTTGGACCGGATGTGGAAACCTGCGAGCCGGTTACCCTAAATGCCGCCACTCCCGGCGCATTTGCCTACCTGTGGAACACCGGCGAAACGACCGAAACCATTACCGCTGCCCAATCGGGCAACTATTCGGTAACGGTAAGCAATGATTGCAGCGTGGTTTTTGATGCCGTACAGGTTACGTTTGGCGGAGGAATTGCTGTAGAATTGGGCGAAAACCGCACCCTCTGCCTTGAGGAGGTGAACGTATTAGATGCCACTAACCCCGATGCAACTTCGTACCTTTGGTCTAACGGCAGTACCGCCCCAACGCTTACCATTACCCAAACCGGTGTTTATTCGGTTACTGTTAGCGGCCCCTGCGGCACCGGTACCGACGAAGTTTGCCTGATAGTGCAAAGTTGTAACCCCGATTGCAGCAGCATGGAAATTACTGAGGTGGTTGATTGCGCCACCGATGTGGAATTTACCTATCAGGTGTATGCCAGCATTGCAGGCGGCACCCCCCCCTACACCGTTACCGGCGATTATAACGGGCTGATTGACGAGGATAATCAGGTAATTTTGCTGGGTTTGTATGATTTTGGCGAATTTTATTCTTTTGATGTAACCGATGCCAACGGTTGTGTGCGCAGCGTATTGGGCAAACCGGTTTGCAGCACGCTGCCGGTAACGCTTACCCGTTTTAACGGCGAAACGCTGCAAACCTCCAACCTGTTGTGGTGGAATACAGCAGCCGAGGTAAATAATGCCTTCTTTACCCTGCTGCGCGCTGCCGACGGGCTTCATTTTACCCCGGTTGCCCAAATAGCAGGCGCCGGAAACAGCAGCATTGGCCGCTATTACCAGTTTGAAGACACACAACCCCTCACCGGAAACAACTATTACCGCCTGCAACAAACCGATTTTGACGGACAAACCACTATAGCAGGCACCATTTTGCTCAATAGAAGCAACACTATTGCCGGCATTATGCCTTTTACCGTTGCTCCCAACATAACCCGCAATGAGTTAACAGTATTGTTTGCTGCCGCTACACCCTCCAACGGCAGGTTGATGCTGTTTGATACTGCCGGACGCCTGCTGCAAACACTCAACCTGCAAGGCGGTCAGCAAACAGTAGCTTTGCAGTTGCAAAATTACCCATCGGGCATGTATTTGCTTCGGTATGTGTCACCTATGGGCATGTACTCTGCTAAGGTGGTTAAGGAATAGGGGCTTCGCATACCTATTCATGCAACAGAAAAAGGGCGGCAATAAACCAATATTGCCGCCCTTTTTCTGTTGAACCATGCCTGCCGCCAAGGTTAAATATCGCCAAGTTTGGGTTTAAATTTGGGGTGGCGCTGCATTAAAAGGTCATACATGGCATCATACGCTTTTTGTTGGAGCGCCGGAATATCTGCCTCAGTCATGCCTTTGGTTTCTATGGGGTTGGCAAAAATAGCCGTCATGGTGCAGGGGCGCAAAGGCAACTTTTCGTTTGGCATCAAATCATTGGCGCCAATTAAAACAAAAGGTGCAACAGGCAATTGGGTTTCAATGGCAATACGAAACGCGCCCGAATGGAATGGCAGCAGCGGCTGTTCCATTTTTTTGTTGCGCGTACCTTCGGGAAATACCATTACCGAAATGCCGTGTTTTGCGTGCTCCAGCATTTGATCCACGCTTTTCCGGCGGCTTTCTTTATCGCCACGGTCAACAAAAACGGCCACTTTCTTAAAAATATACCCCATAATGGGAATTTTTTTAACCTCCACTTTGGCTAAAGGGGTAAAATTGTTGTGCTTTATGGCAGCATTTACCAATATAGCATCGCCCATAGACGTATGGTTGACCACAAAAATATAGGGTTGCGATTTTTTTACCTTTTCCGCGCCTTCAATTACCAGCTTTACCCCCGATAGCACAGCCCATAAATTTACCCAAATTTTGTTGTACCCCAGCATATAATTAAGCCCCCTCATGCCAAACAGCGAGGCAACCGTATATACTACTGCGGCAAGTAGCATTAGCAAAAAAAACACCAAACCCGCCCACAATGAATACAAATACCGGAACACTATCATGGAATAACAGTTTTAAATGTGGAGCAATAAATCATAGCCCCGGCAAAATTCCGAAAATTTGGCAAGTTTGCCAAACAATATGGGGGTATTTGCAAAAACGGTACAGTGCAACTTAAACAGTGCCTGCAATTGTTTTTCTTGGTTAAAAAAAATTTATGCCGTATCTTTACGCCGGATTGTTATTGTTATAAATGTTTTACACCTCAATTACTTTTCTATGATTATCAAAGAATATACGGCAAAGCATTGCAAAGTAACTTTTAAATTGCCCAACAACAGCAGTTTTGAAAACAGCGATATTCGGGTATTGGGTACTTTTAATAACTGGGTTTGGGAAAGCGGTGCACGCTTTACGCGTACCGATAACGGCTTTGAAGCATCTGTACAACTGGAACACAATAAAACCTACGAATTTAGATACCTGCAAGACGAGGTTTTTTGGTTTAATGATGAACAGGCCGACTCATTTGTGCCTTCGCCCTACCTTGATGTGCATAACAGTGTACTGGAAACAAGTGGTTATGTACCCCCGAAAAAAACTTCAAAACCCCAAAAACAAGCAGCTGACAAAGACGACCTGAAGCTGGTAGAAGGCATTGGACCAAAAATAGAAGAGTTGCTGAACAGCAAAGGCATTACCACCTTTGAACAATTATGTGCCACCGAAGTAACCACCCTACAAAACCTGCTGGAGGAAGCCGGTCCGCGTTTCAGAATACACAACCCGACGACTTGGCCGCAACAGGCCGGTATGGCGCACAAAGGCGAGTGGGAACAACTGAAAAAATGGCAGGACGAGTTAAAGGCAGGCAAGCCCAAAAAATAACCCCCGCCTTTATTTACTGACCTGTAATAAGCAGGTAATTCATTTTTGCCTGCAACAACTGCAGGCGGTGAATGGAGCGGTTTTCTTCTGCCTGATTTTGGGCATTGAGTTCGGTTACATAGTCGGAGGCGCTGATAACCCCGTTTTCGAGTTGTGCCGATGCCGTGCTTTTAATTTTTGTGCGCAAGGCAACAATTTCATCGTCTTTTTCAAGAAGGGAAAGCAGTTTTTCTATATCGGTTTGTGCCTGTTGCAGCTGTATGCTGCTGTTGAGCAAAAATACATCTTTTTGCACGTCAAGGCTTTGCCGGTTAATTTGCAGCAGTTGTTGCTCCTTTTTCCGGGTATAAAGCCCCGATAGTTGCCAGTTGGCCCTCACTCCACCAATGAGAAAAAAATCGAACTCGTTTTTTAGCTGGTTAAGTCCCGGTCTGCCATAGCCTGCTGTGGCAAACAAACCCAGTTTGGGGCGGTTTTTGGCTTTAATGAGCAAGCCCTGTGCCTGAGTTTGTTTTTGCTGTGCCGAAATAACTGCCAGTTCGGGGCGGTAAAATTCGGGAACATTGCCGTAATTGGGTATGGTGGTATCGGGTTGTTCAAAAACGGTAGTTTCGGTTAAATTTTGATTGGTGAGCAATGCCAGCATTTGCACACTGGCTTTTTTTGCCCATAAGAGTTCAAGTGTTTTTTGGTCGGCTTTCAGCATTTCGGCTTGCAGGGTGGCAAGATTGGAGGGCAGCACTACTCCGTTTTCAATGCCGGCCGTTACTTTGGCTATTTTGGTTTGCAGGTCGGCTTTCAGCAAATCGGTTAATTTGAGTTGCTCGCTTAGCAGCAGCACGGATAAATAGAGTTGGGTAACTTTTTCGCGCACTTTATACAGTTCGGCTTCAATTTTTTGCTGCTCGGTTTCGTTATTCAAGTGTTGAATTTCCTTTTGGCTTTTAATGGCGCCGCCGTCGTAAAGCGGCTGCTGGAGGTCTAAGGTAAGGCGGTATTGGTCTTTGGAAGGCGGCTCAATGGTAACAATAGGAATATCAACCGGAAGTTGAATTACTGCCGATTGGTAGGTTGCCTGTGCAGTTACCCCAACTTGTGGAAGCCAGCCTTTTTGCAGGTTTTGTATGGTCAAATTAGTGGCTTTGCTCAGCAACTGCTGTTGCTGAATGAGCGGAAAATTACTTTTTGCCAGCCCCACACATTGGGGCAGGGTAGTGGCCATCACCACCTGGGCTGAAAGATAACCCGGAAAAAGCAGCAAAAGGCTGTATAACAAGTATCTAAACATCTGTGCAAGTTTTATGAAAATGTTTACCAATTTTGCTTACGGTTGTAAAGATAGCAAAGCCCATTAACCCATTTTCATAAAGCAGTAAATTTTATGAAAAAAGAAAATTATTAACATTTAAATTATTGAAAGTTAATTTTCTAAAAGTTTTATTATTTTTTAATGTTAAAAAAGTGCCTGCTTAAAAAAAATTTCGGCGCATTAGGGTTATGTCATAAATATCATTTAATTGTAAAAAAAGCCGAGATAGGCAGTGTTAGTAAAAAATGGCATAAAATTTTCTGTTTATCGTTTGGGACAAAATGTTTAATTTTGTTAAACAAATACAAATAATATCCGTACCTTAGTGGTAACAAATCTATTGCGTATGAAAATCCGTTTTGTGTTTATGGCGTTGGTTGCTATGCTCTTACTGGCAGCAAGGAGCAATGCAGTTGCCTACAGCCCCGTTGGCGGCCAAGATATTAGCTTCAATTTTACCATACAACCGCTTAATATTAACGGCGAAGGAGCACAGTTTGCTCCTGCATTTTACCAAAACGGCATTGTATTTTGCAGCAGCAAGCGCGACAACCTGCGTTTTGGCACCGCTGCCATTGGTAACGACCTTGCCCTGTACTACGCCGCTCAAAATACCGATAAAACCTTTAAGACGCCCCAAAAAATGAAAGGCGCCGGAATGGGAGGTTATGAAGCCGGGCCGGCCTATATTACCCCCGATTTTAAGCACATAGTTTTTTCACGCAACAAAAACAAATCGGTTAAAGACGAGTCCGCTACATGGGGGCTTTACTTTGCCGACCTTACTGCTTCCACCGAATGGGGCGAGGCCGAACACTTTGTACATAACTTTAACCAGTTTGATGTGCAACAGCCCTGCCTTTCGCCAGACGGACGCATTTTATACTTTGTTTCGGATTTGCCGGGGGGCGTGGGCGGAACCGATATTTATATGTGCTACAAAATTGGCAATACATGGAGCCGCCCCGAAAACTTAGGCAGCCGTGTAAACAGCATTTACAACGAGTCGTTTCCGTATGTAGCCGCAGACGGTGCCTTGTACTACGCCTCGGCCGGTTTTGATAACGGCGACGGAGTGGATATTTTTTATACCCGAAAAATTGCAGGTGAATGGCTGAACCCCCAAAAACTGCCGGCGCCGGTTAATTCTGCCAAAGACGATTTCAGTTTCATTTTATCGCTCAATCAGTCGGGCAGCGGTTATGGTTATTTTGCCTCAGACCGAAACGGCAATACCGATTTGTTTTCGTTTAGCGTAACCGTTTACTCGGAACCCGAATTTGCCGGCATACAACCCGGCAATGCCGATGTGGCCGTAGCCCGCAGCGTAAGCAACGAAGGGCAGTTTGTAAGCACCACCACGCAGCCTATAGGGAAAAAAGTAATGCTCAATGGCATTATTGGCATGAATAAACTCTTTTTTCCGCAAGGACGCTGGCATATATTGCCCGAAACTGCCCGCGAATTGGATAAATTGGTGGCATATATGCTGCAAAACCCACGGCTGAGCGTGGAAATAAGCGTACATACCGACTCGCGCGGCGATGACGATGCCAACTTGCAATTAAGTTCAAAAAGAGCCAATGCCGTACAGGTTTATCTGGTATCAAAACAAATAGACGGCAGCCGCATAACCGCTTTAGGCTACGGCGAAACCCAACTGCTTAACTACTGCCGAAATGGAATGAACTGTAGCGATGATATGCACAACGAAAATAACCGTGTAGAAGTGCGCGCCACACCCGAAAGCGAGTTTACCGTTAACTGGGGCGCCAACTACAGCGCTGCCTCAATGACACAACAGCCCGCCCCCGACCAACCCGTAAGCAGAGGCCTTGATGTGCAAAGCGCCGCCAATGGTAAATTATACTACAAAATTACTGTTGGACCCTTCGACCGTATTGACAACCGTACTTTTTACGAATGCCGCCAACTTGACCTGAACCTTAGCTATGAAGACTCGCCCAAAGGTAAATTAGTGGTGCTGGGACCCTATGAAAGCATGCAGGAGGCCTACCGCAACAAAGCCTACCTCGAAGCCAGAGGCATACAGCGAACTCAGGTAAACAGTATGAGCGCCAGCAGTTTAACCCGCTACGAACCCGCAACCGTCAACAACAGCGAAGAAGAAACCAGTGATGCCGATGCCACGTATGAACTGCACATCGGGCCATTTAAACATGTTGACAACAATACCTACCATCGTTTTGCCAACCTCGGCACACCTATTCACATTGAATACACCACCAAAGGCATGATGATAGTGCTGGGGCCTTACAAAACCATGTCTGAAGTGGAAGAGTACAAGGCAATGGTAAAAGAACGGGTATCATCTAACAAAACCAAAGTGCAGGTTTTTAATGATGGCGAACAGGTATTGGAAAGCAAAAAGGCAAAACATAAACGAAGAAAATAGTTTGAAGTCTGTTCGCTTACCGGGCGGCTTTAAAAAAAGGGCTGCCCTATGTAACGTTTCTGCGCATTCGGCTGTTTATATAGCTAAACAGTTTGTATGTTGCAGCAATATTTTGCACCGGGAAGAGTAAACCTTATTGGCGAACATATAGATTACAACGGCGGATTGGTTTTACCCATTGCCATAGCACAGGGCATAGGTGCAAAAGTGCTTTATACCGGCAGCCCGGAGGTACGTATAAGGTCGGCCGGTATGAAAGGAGAACTGGCGGTAAACCTGCTTGAAGAAACATTTGAAAAACGCCCCGAAGCATGGATGAACTACCCGCTGGGAGTTATTAAATACCTGCTGCCATACATACAGTCCCACACCGATGGTTTTGATGCAGAGCTGCATACCGATTTACCCGTTGGTTCGGGGCTTTCTTCATCGGCAGCGTTGGAGGTATTAACGGCTTACATTTTGCTGAACATGGGCAGCCGGCAATCTAACACAGACGGCATACAGATTGCCAAACTTTGCAAACAGGTAGAAAACGAGTTTGTAGGCGTAAACTGCGGCATTATGGACCAGTTTGCCGTATCTATGTGTAAGGCGCAACATGCCCTGCTGCTTAACTGCAACAGCCTGAACTACCAATATGTGCAGTTTGAGCCGGAGGGCTATTCTTTGCTGGTAATGAATACCAATAAACCGCGCACATTAACCGACTCGAAATACAACGAGCGAAAAAGCGAATGTATG
The DNA here is from genome assembly GCA_002212985.1 of Sphingobacteriales bacterium TSM_CSS. GTDB lineage: Bacteria > Bacteroidota > Bacteroidia > Chitinophagales > UBA2359 > UBA2359. The sequence goes on along the minus strand of NBMY01000154.1, from coordinate 8,976 downwards.
CACGCCCTGGCGCTCATTAACCTTAAACGCGGAAACCAACCCATAGACAATCTTTGCCAAGCCGATTTTAACTGGTTGGGTTATATAAAAGAACCCATGTTGCTAAAGCGCGCCAAACATGTAATTACCGAAAACTACCGCGTTCAGGCTGCGGTAAATGCTCTGGAAGCTAAAGACTGGTACGAGTTTGGCGAACTGCTTACCCAATCTCATTGGTCTTTGCGCGATAATTACGAGGTAACCGGTTTTGAACTGGATACCGTGGTAAACCTCTCTGTTCGTGCTTCGGGTTGTTTGGGCGCCCGCATGACCGGCGCAGGGTTTGGCGGCTGCGCAATTGCACTGGTAGAAACGACAAAAATCGGACATTTTATTGAACAGGTAAAACCCAACTATGACAAGGCAACCGGCCTTTCGCTCGACATTTTGGTTACCCGGGCCGAAAATGGCGTACACATAAAAATCTAAGGATTTAAATAGTAGTGTAAAAATTGGGCAGGGTTGTACCGTTTTAATGCAATTACCGCTATATTGGGCAATGAAAAAGGTAGGTAAACTAACCAGTTGGAAATAACCTTTTTCTGTTGAACCATGCGCGAAATATACATTATATCGGACTTGCATCTTGGCGGCGAGCCGGCAAAACCCAACGAGTTAAGAGGGTTTCAACTCAATACGCACGGCCGGCATCTGGCAGATTTTATTAACCTGCTGGCGCAGCAGGAGAACAAGCAAATAGAATTGGTAATAAACGGCGATTTGGTTGATTTTTTGGCCGAATTGCCGTGGGCAGATTTTGAGTACAATACAGCGCTGGCAGTGCAAAAACTCAAACGCATTATGCGCCGCGAAGAACCGGTTTTTACCGCCCTGCAACAGTTTTTGTGCAGCAGCAACCACAGCCTTGTGCTGCTAATGGGCAACCACGACCTTGAACTGTGCCTGCCCGCCCTGCGCCGTGTTCTTGAAGAGAAAATAGGCGCTACAGGAGCTAATTTCAGGTTTATTTATGATGGCGAAGCCTATACCATTGGCACCGAGGTACTTATAGAACATGGCAACCGCTACGATGCATGGAACAGCGCCGATGACAATAACCTGCGCCTGCTGCGCGAAAAAATGTCGAGGGCCGAAAGTGCCGGCGACAGTATTTTTAAAGCGCCGAAGGGCAGCGCTTTGGTAGCGCAAATTATGAACCCGATGAAAGAAAAATACCGCTTTGTTGATATGCTCAAACCCGAAACCGGCGCCGTAATTCCCATTCTGCTGGCATTGGAACCTACCCTGCGAAGCAAAATTGACGACCTTTTGCGCATTTACCTCAGCGATACCGTTTTGGGAGCTGTTACCGGCCGCGATATTCCGGCAACCAGTACGGAAAAAACCGGTGCAACCGGAGAAGATTTGGTAAACCGTGAGTTGCTTCAACTCATGGGCGATGAAGAATTGCAGGAATTTTTGTACGCTACCGATGAAATAAATACGCAAGAAGAAACATCGGGTAAAGAAACTTCAACACGCGAACTAACCAACGAGCGAGGGTTTAATTTCGGGTTTATAAGCGGTATGCTGCAATTGCTGTTGTTTAACAGTCGCGATACCCTTGCAAAAAGACTGCCTGCATTGCTCAAAGCCCTGCAAACCCTGCAAAACGACAAAACGTTTGATACCGCAACCGAAACTTTTACCGAATACTTAATCGCAGCCCGAAGGTTGGTTGCCAACGGTTTCCGCTATATTATTTTCGGGCACACACATCTGGGAAAAAAAGTACACTTAGGTAATGACGCATGGTATTTTAATTCGGGAACATGGGCAGATTTAATGGCTTTTCCACCCCAAATTATAGCCGCTGCCAATAAAGAAACCGCTCTTGCACAATTAGAGCAGTTTATTGAGGAAATTACCCTTACCAACCTTGCCGAACATATACGCTTTAACCCAACATGCGTTTACATAAGGCTTGATGCCTATGAAAAAGTACAGCAAATTGAACTGCTTGCCTACCAATGGCAAACAAACACTCTGGAGCCGATCAACTGAATTTTGAAACCGGGAAAAAAGTCTCACTATTTGGAATGAAAAAAAACTTTTTTTTGATATTGTTCTCTATTTTTTCGGCGCAGCTATTTGCACAGTTGCCCAATACCGATTTGTTTTTGCTGAACCTTACATGGACAAAAAAAGGCGATTTGAAGCCGGAAGGCAAGCCCGAAAACCTGACCAACCGAAGTGGTTACGACAACCAGCCCTCTTTTTTACCCGATGGCGAAACCCTGCTCTTTACCCTGGCCGACACCACCGGACAAACCGATATTTACCGGCTGCCCCTGCAAACCAAAATACGGCAAAACCTCACCCAAACGCCCGCCACATCAGAATACTCAGCGGTTTGTTTGCCCGGCAGTTCGTTTTTTACCGTCGTTCGGGTTGAGGAAGATGGTAAAACCCAACGGCTTTGGAAGTTTCCACTTTCGGGCTCACCCGAAGGGAACCCCGTTTTGTTTCAGCCCAATTTGCCACAAATAGGCTATTATTACCGCACACCGCAAGATACATTAGCCTTGTTTGTCATTACCGAACCGCCTACCTTGCAGGTTGCCGGGCTAACCGACTCGGCAGGTTTGGTGGCTGCCACCAATATAGGGCGCTGTTTGCAGCCCATACCCCGCCAACCCGGCACAGTAAGTTTTTTGCTTAAACTAAGCAACGCAAATTGGCTCATTAAACGTCTTACCCTTGGCAACCTCGATACACAAACCTTAGCGCCCGCCCTTAGCGGCGCCGAAGACTTTGTGTGGCTGCCCGACGGAAGTTTGGTAATGGGTAAAAACAGCCGGCTTTTCAGATGGCAGCCCAAACAAAAAGAATGGACGCTTATGGCAGATTTTAGTGATTTAAATGTGCGCAATATTTCGCGTCTTGCTATCAATGCACAAGGCAATAAGTTGATTTTTGTGGCCGAAATGTATAAGTAAATAACCCCGGAAACGGCATAAAATTCTGCCGTATGCGCAAATTTTTAAGGGAAATAACACAAAAACAACCGGGAAATTATTTTTCGGAAAAAATGAGCCTTTTTTCAGGTATTATTTTTTTTTGCTTTGCTTTTTCGGTTTCGCAAGTTTTGTGGGCACAACAAAAGCATACATTTGAAATTAAATACCATTCTGCTGCCGATTCTGCCTTGCTTGCCAATATTGGCGGCACAAAAAACAACTTTGCCACCGGACAACAATGCATGGCTGCCCTGCAAGATTGGTTAGCCCGCCTGCAGAGCAGGGGGTATCTTACCGCTTCTTTCGATTCGGTGTATTCCGATACGCTTACAACAAGTTGTTCTTTCTACTTAGGAAAACAATATAAATGGGTTGCGCTTCATGTTGCGCAAATACCCAAAAATGTGCTGCAACAAGCCGGCTACCGAACCAAAACACTGGCAAAAAAACCGGTTAACCTGCAACAACTGCAACAGTTGCAGCAAAACCTGCTCCGCTATGCCGAAAATAACGGCTACCCGTTTGCTTCGGTAAATTTGCAGGCCGTGCAGTTGCAGGATACACTCGTAGAGGCAACCTTGCACTGGGAACCGGGCAAACGCATTTTTATTGACAGTATTATTATTATTGGCGATGCAAAAATTAAAAAGGCTTACCTGCACAACTACTTAGGCATAAAACAGGGCAAACCTTATAACGAAGCCGCCATACAACAAATACCCGGCCGACTGCGCGAGTTACCTTTTGTACAGGAAGCCGGGTTGCCCAAAGTGCAGTTTTTTGATACCCGTGCAAGAGTTAACCTGCTGCTGAAACGCAAAAAAGCAAGCCGGTTTAACGTGGTATTGGGCATTTTACCGCAACCGCAAACCGCATCGGCAACCGGAGCAGCACGCAACCGACTGCAAATAATTGGCGACGGGCAGCTGAACCTGGCAAATGTTGCCGGTATTGGCGAACACCTTGATGTTGATTTTAAAAGCTACGTAAATAAACGCCGCGAACTTAAAATAAATTTGCTTTACCCTTACCTGCCCCTATTGCCCGTAGGTGTCGATGCCCGGTTTGAACTCTTTATTGCCGATACCCTGTTTCGCGATGTAAGAACCTACATCGGGTTACAGTATAGCGGCAAGGGCAACAATTTCCTTAAAGTATTTTTAGACTCAAAAAAATCGGTATTGCTTACCGTTGACAGCCTTAAATTGGCCACCTCGCGCCGCCTGCCCGATGTGCTGGATGTGGCAAATACCCTTTACGGCATAGAATTGAACCGCGAACACCTCGATTACCGTTTTAACCCCCGAAAAGGCTATGCAGTTAACTTAGTAGCAGGAGCCGGCACCAAAAAGGTAAAAACCAGTTTCCCCATTTTAGCCATTGGCGAAGCGCTGGAAATTGATTTTAAAACACAATACGACAGCCTTAACAGCAACCGCTTTCAATATCGGTTGGCACTTAGGGCCGATAAATATTGGAGCATTGGGCAGCGCAGTACCGTAAAAACCTCTTTGAACAGTGCATTGCTGGGCAACCGGCAACTGCTGCAGAACGAGTTGCTGCGCATAGGCGGCAACCGTCTGCTGCGCGGCTTCGACGAAGAATCAATATGGGCATCATTTTATACAATCGTTACGGCAGAATACCGGTTTTTGCTTAGCCAAAACTCTAATGCCTTTTTGTTTTTTGATGCCGCAAACGTACAGAACAAAAGCCGCAGCAACAACACTTCCGATTTCCCCTTCGGGTTTGGCCTTGGTGCCAATCTTGAAACAAAAGCAGGTATTTTCGGGTTAATGTATGCACTTGGAAGGCAACAGGGCAACCCCATAAATTTCAGGCAGGGTAAAATACACTTTGGGTATGTTAATTATTTTTGAGAAAAGGGAGCGTTTCAGGCTTCAAAATCACGGCTTTATGCCCAACACAAAGTACAAAAAACAGGCAATCAAGCCTGATACGTTGTGGTTAACCGAAATTTTTTTTACTTGTTAGCCATATTTATTGTATCTTTGCTCAAGAGAAAGCGGTAAAATAGATACTTTTAGGTAGCGGTTACCGCCTTTTTGAAAAATTGTTTAATCTTTTTATTTTTTTGTTAAACCAAATTTTTTTATGAGAAGAAAAGCTACTAAATTATTGCTATTTGCATTTGTTTTCATTGCCCTGTTTTGTAATGTATCTGTTTTTGCCCAAACCATAGAGGTAGCATATACCGTATCGGGCACACAATGGAGCAAGGTATTGGAATCGGGCGAAACGGTTAGCTTTCCCGGCGCATCGGTTTTTAGCCCTACGCTTACTTTCAACATTCGCAACAATGGCGCTTCGGCACTAACCATTACCACGGTTAATATTTCGGGCGCCAACCCCAGCCATTTTCTTTATACACAACCGGGTTCATTTACATTGGCATCGGGCGAAAGCACCTTTATGGAGGTATCTTATACACCGCCTGCCACGTTTCCCGATATTAGCACGGCAGCCATTACCATTGTAAGCAACAGTTCCGTTAACCCCGATTTTGTATTGCCGCTGGCCGGGCCGCCTTCTTCCTTGTATGGACCGGTGTTTCCGCCTTTTGGCGACCTTAACTACGAATTTGTAAACGATTGCCCACAGGGCAACAACTGCATTGGACGCGCTGAGGGCACGGCAATTATTTTTTCTAACGTTACCCAAGCCGACCGAACTCCTACCTACCGCGGAACGGTGGTAAACGCCAACGGCGATGTGTGGATAAGATGCTCTTTGGATGACGGCAATTTTACCGGCGCCGAAAACTTTACCTACGTTCCCGAGGAAAGCGATTTGGCAAACGGCATTTTGGTGCATCGGGGTATGTCCACCATACAAACTGTTTCGGGCAATTTAACCGTTTACCTCAAATACATTGAAACCTGTACCGGTGCCGACGGCATTACCCCGCATCCTTTTACCGATGTGGCAGAATTGGGCTTATCATCGGAGTTGGGCGGCGTAACCCGCTTCAACAGTTCGGCCGATGTGCTTCGGGCGCATGCCATTCTGCTGGCTTCCGATGCTTATGATGGCGTTTTTACCCCTTTTATTGATTACTTTGAGTCCATTCCCGATAAACTGTGCAATAACTGCACTTATTACACCATAAACAAAGCTTTTTACTGGAGCGACCTTGCCCCGCAATTGACTGTGAATGCCGGGCTTACCGTTCCGAAAGGCGAAACCATAACCCTAACTACCGATATGCTGAATGCCACCGATGACGAAGAACTACCCGATAACCCTCAAAATATTGTTTTTGATTTTAACGATACCGCCCCCTTGCCGCTCAATTCGGGTGAGTTAAAACTCAACAATGTTGCCCTAACCGCATCGGGTTCCTTTACCGTTCAGGATTTGCAAAACGGCTTGGTTACCTATACGCACAACGGCTCCGATGTATTGGCAGATTCCTTCCAGTTCAGGGTGCGCGACAGCAAAGGCGTATATGCTTCCGATGCCGGATTTACCGTTTTTAACTTTAATATTACCATAGACGACGATGTTGCCGTGAATAATCTTTCATCGGCTTTCGGCGCTTTGAACTTGCTGCCCAACCCGGTAAAGGAGCAGGCAACACTTCAATTTGCCCCTGTGCAAACCGGCCACGCAAACATTTGCCTCTTTGCCCCGGATGGACGCATGGTTGCCACCCTTTTTACCGGTTTAGTAACCGCCGGCATTACCTATCAGTTGCCAATAACTACGGCTAATTTGCCCGCCGGCATATACCATGCCATTTTACAAGCCGGCAATGCGCAACAACAACTTAAAGTGGTGGTGGTAAAATAACACGAAACCGGGATAAGATTGGGGTCAAGTTGCAAATAAACAGCCCAATTATGCTTGTGAAAAAATGCTTTTATTTAAACTAAAACCCTTATAAAACAAGCGCTCCAAACTCCCCTCTTTTTTAAGTGTGGGTAGAGATGGTGAGTTCTGAAAAGTAACTCGAGTAGAATCAGTTTTTTATCTCGCCCTTCTGAAAATCGGCGTTAAGAAAATCGGAACGGAGGGCGATACGCAAGCGGCGCAGCAAACGCCCCAATGAATGCTGTTCATAATACAGCACCATTGCCGGCGTTTGCCTTGGCGCTTGCCGCCCGTAGTGCAGATTTTTAGCCAGATTTTCAGGCAGGCTTGATTTTTTGCTACTTTTTCATCAAGGAAAAAGTAGATAAGTTATTAGTTTGTATGGCAGATACTGCTAAGTATCGCCAATTATAGGTTTTAAAGCAGGTCAATAGGCAATTTGAACAATAAAGAACCTGCTATTAGTTAAAAACAAACTACAATTGACCGTTTTTGGCAACTATGTGGCTTGCAAGAGGGGGTTTTGTTCGTTGAACAACCGGCTTATCTTGAACGGGGAACCTTGCCCGAAATGCCGGCAATTTCCTATGCCTGCATTGAATTTCAGCAAAATAAGCGTTCTTTTGTGTACACAACAATGCTTGCCTATTTGTTTTTACAGGTACAGAAAAAAAAAACATTCATGAGGCGGGTCTTGCAATGAAAAAAACTGTAGCTTTACATCAGACAAATAAACACATTTTATTTTGTCATTTTCAATAAAGTATTATGTTTTCTACAGGCACAAACAAAATTTATTTTGTATTGAGAGGATAGGCAGAGTGCAACACGCGGTTGACAAGGTGAAAAAGGTAAAAGTGGCAGTAGCTGCCGGTGGAGGCGAGGTTATTCCCTTTTTTTGCAGGATTTTAAAAAGGAAGTAGTTGGTACTTCTTTTATTTAATATACACATTTAATCTAATATATTTAACTCCGCATTGACGGCAGCAAAGAGCATAAGAATACTCATATGCAGGACCCCTACCTATGCATTTGCTGCCATGCAAACATTTTTAAACATCTAACCTCTTTGAGTTATGAAAAAGATATTACTACTTTTGCTTCTTAGCGCCCCATTATTACAATCACAGGCTCAAACATTCTCCAGTTATAGTACGGCAGTACCGACAGGTCCGGCCTTAATTGGTTCTCCAACTTCAACGGTATCTGCAAACAATATAGGCAGAACTGCGGGAGTTACTTATACGGTTACCGGTGCCGGCTCTACAAGTTGTTACGGTTGGGGTTTCCCTACCGGAAGCACTATGGGTGGCGTTAGCTATAATTCGGCTAATCCTCAAAACTTTTCATTTGTTTCTAATAGTGGAACGCTTGTTATTTTAAGTGCTCCCAACACAGCATCTATTCCCTGTTCTACCGGTAATTTTGCACTAACCGGGGTACAATTAGAGGTTACTTTTTCAGTTGGGGGTGTGCAGGTAAACAATGGTTTTGCCGCACTTCAACTTGGGCAAAACTTTACGGTAAATATGAGAATAACTGCTATTGCTCCGTCTGGTCCGCTCTACAATTCAGGATATTCTGCCAATAACAGATACCCTATTTGGGATTTGTTTGACAACATGCATGCTACAGCAGCTGCAGGTGGTTTGTTGTACACATCTGTAAACCCCACCCCTTGGATTGCAAGATTTGCACAACCTACAGTAACGGTAACACCATCAACGGCTACAACAGTTTGTGTTGGTGGTAACTTAACCGCAACTGCCAGTGGAGGTTCGGGTAGCTATAGCAGCTATTTATGGTCACCGGCTACTGCTTTAAGCGCCACCAATGTTTCAAATCCTTCTTTCACAGGAACCATTGCCGGGCAGGTTTACGGTGTAACCATAACCGACAGCAACAATTGCAAGGCAAACGCCAACTCGGGCGCTATGACAGTAGTTAACGACCCTGCCACGCCAACAGCCACGCAATCGCCTTCTGCCACCACAGTTTGTGCTGGCACTACCTTAACCCTTACCGGTGTTTCATCTCCCAGCGGCGGCGCCGGAACTTGTGATGTTCAGTATTCTCATAACGGTGGCACATATACTACCACCTTAACCCCGTTTGCTGCGGTGGCAGGAACCAATACCATAGC
>NBMY01000153.1 GCA_002212985.1 Sphingobacteriales bacterium TSM_CSS | reverse complement strand
AGTTACCGCTCCTGCACCGCTGTAAGTCCATGAGCCTGTGCCCGAGGCGGCAAGCATGTAAGCCAATCCGCAGGCGGTGGCATCGGGTCCGGCAATAGCTACAGGAGCATCGGTAAATGTAATAGTCACAGCATCCAGAGTGGTGCAAGGGTCGCCAACAGGGTTCCATGCAAAGGTGTAAATGCCGGTTTCGCTTACGGTTACACCGGTTTGCGCTGAATTGACGTTGGCAAAAACTACAGTTGCAGCAGCGTTTGGCACAGCCACCACCGTCCAGTTTCCTGCATAAGCCGAAATTCCGTTTAAGGTATAGTTCAACCCGCAAATGCTATCATCGGGTCCTGCATTGGTGGCGTTATCTGCAACCGTAATGGTTTGGGTAGTGCTTGCATTGGTTGCGCAAGGAGCTGTTGCGTTCACGGTATAAACTACCTGATATGTTCCCGGAGCTAAGCCCGATGCATTAAATGTATTACCGCTAACAGCTCCGGGGGCTGTAGGGCTGGTCCAGGTACCACCGGCATTGCCGGTAACCAGAGAAGCAAGGTTAAGCGCCGGACTTCCGGCAGCGTTGCACAATGTAACGGCAGGCGTTGTGGTGGCAGCGTTGGGCGGCGCAACTATGTTAATGTTTTGCGTGGAAGACAGATTTGGACACCCCGGCGCCCCGATTACCAAATAAGTTACCGTATAGTTGCCACTTAACCCCGATACCGAGAATACCGAACCCGATAAAGCGCCGGCAGGAGCATTGGTTGTCCATGTGCCGCCGGTGGTAGTTACACCGGCAACCAGTAGGGTGTTAAGGTCTAAAGTATTGCCCGCAAGGCCGCAAAGCGCCGGAGGGGCAGTTATAGTGGCGTTTTCGGTACAATTGGCGGCACAGTTAATTATACCTATGGTTTGCGACGTACTTGCCGCAGCGCAGGGTGCAGTACCTGCTACGGTGTAGGTAAGGGTATAATTTGCGTTATCGGGCAGGCCGGCGGCATTAAAAATGTTACCGGCAGAAACCGTGCCGGCGGGTGCGTTGGTTGTCCATACACCGCCCGCATTGCCGCTTACTAAGGTATTTAAATTAAGAGTGGTTGTATTGCCCGGCAAACTATTGTTGCAAAGTTGAGCAACAGGCGGATTGATTGTTCCGGCGTCGGGACTTGTAACGACACTTACCGATGTTGTATTTTCAAGGGCGCACTGTCCGGCTGCGGGGGTGAAGGTCAATATCACAATGCCTTGTAAACCTGCTGGCAACCATAAATTTCCGCTTACCCCAGTCCCGCTCCAGCTGCCTGCAACCCCGCTTTGGGTGGTGTTTAAAGTAATAGCAGTTGTATTATCGCAAACCGAAGACGGCGGCGGAGTGCTTACAGAAACCGGTACGGCATTGGTTACATTTATGCTGGCTGTATTTGGAAGCGCACATTGCCCTGCAGCGGGGGTAAACGTAAGTACTACAATACCGTTTAAACCGGTTGGGCTAAAGGTATTGCCTACCGATACGCCATTGCCGCTCCAAGTGCCGGCAATACCGCTTTGGGTGGCATTAAGCGTTAGCGGTGCAGCAGTGTTGCACACCCCAGCAGGAGGCGGATTGCTGATCGATACCGGTGCTGCATTGGCTACGTTTACTGTTGTGGTATTGCCGAGCGAACATTGCCCGGCTGCCGGGGTAAAGGCAAGCACTACAGTACCGCTTAAACCGGCCGGAGTAAACAGATTGCCTCCTGAAACGCCGCTGCCGCTCCAAATGCCGGTAATGCCGCTTTGGGTAGTATTGAGCGTTACAGGAGCATCAAGAGTACATAGGTTGCCGGTGGGTAGCGCTATTGTCACTGGCAAAGCAGCATTAACAGCAATGGTTGCAGTATTGGGTAAAACACATTGCCCCACATTGGGTGTAAAGGTAAGCGTAACCGAAGGAACACCAATTCCCGAAGGATTAAACACATTGCCAGATACGCCGTTTCCGCTCCATACACCCAATACGCCGTTTTGCACCGTATTGAGGTTTATAGGCGCATCGAGCGAGCACAAAGTTGCCGGCGGCGGGTTGGTAATGGTTACAGCCGATGCCTGATTGACCACTACCGTTGCCGTAGCAGACAAGGTACATTGCCCTGTATTGGGTGTAAAAGTAAGATTAACAGTTGGCGCAACTATTCCTGCCGGATTAAACAAGTTGCCTGAAACGCCAGGCCCGCTCCACGTGCCGGTTATACCGCTTTGGGTAGAGTTGAGCACAACAGGCGCATCGGTGCTGCATACCGGTGTGTCCGGCGGAGCGCTGATGGCTACCGATGTTGCGGTAGTGATGGCAATAGTAGCCGTATTTGACAACGCACAATTTCCGGCGGCAGGGGTAAAGGTTAACACCACGCTCCCACTCTGTCCCGATGGGTCGAATTGATTGCCAGAAACGCCCGAGCCGCTCCATGTGCCCGAAATGCCGCTTTGCGTCAGGTTGAGCGCAACTGGTAAATCGGTACTGCATACTGGCGTGGCCGGGGGGTTGCTGATGACAACAGCCGCGGCAGTGTTTACGGTTAAGGTAGTTGTGTTTGGCAGCGCACAATTTCCGGCGGCAGGGGTAAAGGTTAACACCACGCTCCCACTCTGTCCCGATGGGTCGAATTGATTGCCAGAAACGCCCAAGCCGCTCCATGTGCCCGAAATGCCGCTTTGAGCAGGATTGAGTGCAATAGGCGCATCGGTACTGCAAAGCGACGAGGCGGGGGGAGCACTGATGGTTACTGCAGTTGCTGCCGTAACGTTTATGGCAATATTTCCGGCTAAAGCGCACTGCCCGGCGGTAGGGGCAAATGTAAGCACTATGTTGCTGCTTAACCCTGCCGGGTTAAACTGGTTGCCGCTAACCCCCGTGCCGCTCCAATTGCCGCTTATACCGCTTTGCGTAGTGATGAGCGCTATTGAAGAAGCAATATTACAAATACTTGCCGGTGGCGGGTTGCTGATGATAACGGCAGTTGCTACCGTAACTGTTATAGTTGCGTTATTCGCAATTGCACAAATGCCGGCTGCAGGGGTAAACGTAAGCACTATGCTGCCACTTAACCCGGCCGGGTTAAACTGGTTGCCGCTCACCCCCGTACCGCTCCAAGTGCCGTTTGTGCCGCTTTGAACGGAGGCAAGAGCAACCGGCGCGGCTGTATTGCAAATATTTGCAGGTGGCGCTGTACTGATTACAACCGGAGTTGCTACCGTAACAGTTACCGTTGCCGTATTGGGCAGGGCGCATTGACCGGCAGCAGGGGTAAACGTAAGCACTATATTGCCGCTTAAACCCGAAGGATTAAAAGAATTGCCCGAAACCCCGCTACCGCTCCAAGTACCCGTTAGGCCGCTTTGCGTGGTGGCGAGTGCAACCGGTGCAACCGTATTGCAGATACTTATCGGCGGCGGCGTGCTGATGACCACCGCAACAGGTGCAGTAACCAATACCGTTGCCGTATTGGGCGGGGCGCATTGACCGGCAGCAGGGGTAAACGTAAGCACTATATTGCCGCTTAAACCCGAAGGATTAAAAGAATTGCCCGAAACCCCGCTACCGCTCCAAGTACCCGTTAGACCGCTTTGCGTGGTGACGAGTGCAACCGGTGCAGCCGTATTGCAGATGCTTGCCGGCGGCGTGCTGATAACCACCGCAACAGGCGCAGTAACCGATACCGTTGCCGTATTGGGAAGGGCGCATTGACCGGCAGCAGGGGTAAACGTAAGTACTATATTACCGCTTAAACCCGAAGGATTAAAAGAATTGCCCGAAACCCCGCTACCGCTCCACGTACCCGATAGGCCGCTTTGCGTGGTGGCGAGTGCAACCGGTGAAGTCGTATTGCAGATGCTTGCCGGCGGCGGCGTGCTGATAACTACGGGAGTTGCCGCAGTAATGGTTAAAATGTTATTGTAAGTGGCTGTATTGCTGCAACCGGTAGTAGTATTGGCTATAACCAAGGTGATGGAATAGGTGCCCGGACTTGGAATAGAAACAGACGGGTTAACACCCGATGCCGTTACGCTTCCCGATGAGCCGGAAATGGTCCAATTGTAAGCAGGTGCCGCGCCTGTATTGGAAGAACCCGATGCACTGAGTGAAAAACTCTGCCCCTGACAATAGGTAAACCCGCCGGGTATGCTTACGCTTACCGTTGGATTGGGGTTTATGGTAAGGGTAACCGGCGTTCGGTCGCTGTTGCAGTCTGCAACATTTTGTACCCAATAAGTAGTAGTAGTTGCCGGCGTCGGACTTGGTGTATATGAAGCGCCGGTTGTAATTAGGGTAGAGCCAAATTCGCTGCCATACCACTCGGTAGCGGCATTGCAGTTGGAGCAGGTAAAGGTAGGTGCCGGTTGCCCGCTACATATTGCCTGATTGGTAACGGCAAAAACCGGTGCTGCAGGCGGTGTACAAAAAGTAGCTACCGGAATACACTCATTGTTTTCGTTGCCATAGCCTATAACCCCTCCTGGATCCATGGTTATAAAAGAACCTTCGGCTGTGCCCGGCACACCTGCCGAAGTTACCAATTGTTCTACATCATAAGTAATGGAATACGTACAACCTCCAAAATTAAGGGTTAAATATCGGAAACAACCACAACCGGTACATCCGAAATTTTTAAACATGGGCAACGGTCCGGGATAATTGCCAAAAATTACGTAAATAGGAGATGCGCCACACAAACTGGCAAAATAATTAGGCGGGAAAATTGAAAAGTCGGGAAAATTAGTGGTAAAAGCCAATACCTGTGCATTGGGCGGAATGACCCCATTCACCCCTGCGGGAGGGGCGGCCATGGCATCAACAAAAACATTGCCTGTTCCACAAGGGCCAACCAAGGCATTTAAAGAGGCAACCCCCGCCGGCGAAGAAACAAAAGAAGTTACCTGACTGTTTATGGTTCCCGGCGGGCAGGCAACAGTTAACGAAGTGCCCGATGAGTTTACATTGTAAGAGGAAGTGCCGGTTTGAAACATAAAATACTCATTAGCGGCTTCGGCATTACCATCGCCGCAGGCATCAACCATAACCAGCAACGGAGTAGGCGTAGCGCCTGTACAGCCCGCATTTTGTGACCATCCGGCTTGTGCAAAAACCGGATTGACAACTATTGTTTGTGCCGCAAAGAGCAACATTAAAAAGATGAGCACGCGCTTCATATAAACTAATTGTATTTAAACCCCAATGAAAATAAATCTGCGCAAAGGTTTTGCATTGCAAAGTTACGCTATTGACAGCAGGTTTGCAGCATCTGAACAGATTGGAAAGCAATAATTCATGTTTTCATAACCGACAAACCAAGATTTGTCAACGAAAGCGCTTTCAATAGAACTGCATTTATGTACCGGCTTAAAATATTGTTGCTGCATTGGCGTCAAATTTGGTTATTGTGCTTAACTTTGCGGGAAACAAATAAAAATAAAAATTTAAAAGCATTTACTTATGGGAAAAGGAGACAAACGCAGCAAACGCGGTAAAATCTGGCGTGGCTCAAATGGAAAAACCCGTCCGAAAAACAGCAAGGTAACACAAACCAATGCTGCTGCTAAAACATCGGAAAGTTAAGATTTATTTTGTGCTATCGCTTAAAACAAAAGACCGGACAGCAATTCTGTCCGGTCTTTTGTTTTGTGGTGTGGAGCCGGAACCTATTTAGTTATAAACTATATTGGTAAAGGTGCCGGTGGTAATATCGTGCGAACCGGTTCCTCCGCCGGCATCGGTGCAGGAAAAGGTAAAGGTACCCGATACGGTTTTAGTGGCAGTATTGAAAGTAGTAAAGGTAATGGTTCCGGCAGAACTGATGCACTCAATAGCGCCCTGCGAGTAGGTGGCGGGGTTAATGGCGGTAAAATCATAGGTTCCGGTAGCAAAGGTGCCACCATGTACGAGCCTTATTTCTATGGTATCGGTGGCAGAGAATGTTTTACCAATAAGGTTTAATTTGCCGCCGGTATCCAAACCGCTTACGCTGGTGGCTGTCCAGTTGGTTCCGTCAATTACGGCGGTCATTGCGCCAGTTCCGGGTGTGCTGCAAGGCGAACAGGGTCCGCCACAGTCAATACCGGTTTCGCCCTGATTTTGAATACCATCGGTACAAGTGGGTGCGGGCGGGTTATTACAAGGATTAGAGCAGGGTCCGCCACAGTCAACACCCAATTCGCCGCCGTTTTGAATACCATCGGAACAGTTGGGCATATTGGCACAGGGCGGACAATTCCCCTCGGCGTCACCACAGTCAATACCGGTTTCGCCTTGGTTTTGTTCTCCGTCTGTGCATGAATAAGATTGTTTGCAGGAACCCATTGTAACAACAAGGACTGTAAATAATACAAGCGAGAGCCAAATTTTCGTCTTCATGTAACAGAATTTTAGAAATTTATTGAATTGTAAAATTTGGGGTTGAAGATACAGCAATTTTCCGTAAATTTTTGAGTAGAACTTTTTAAAGGAATTATTGGTTGGGTAAATGACAAAGTTTGTCCCAAAAACGGCAAGTATGGCAACTAGGTTTAAGCCTTTGCTTCCATGCGCTCCTGCTCAATTTCACTCAGGAGTTTATCTGAGTCTTCTACCGGATATTTGCCTGTAAAACAGGCATAGCAGCAGGGCAATGTTTTGTAGAGTTGCTGTAAATCTTCAATAGTTTGGTAAACTAAGGCATCGGAACCAATATAGTTACATATTTCTTCATGGGTTTTGCTGGAGGCTATTAACTCTGTGCTAATGGCCATATCAATGCCATACACGCAGGGGTTGGTAATAGGCGGTGCGGCAGAAATAAAATACACTTCGGTGGCGCCCGCGTTGCGCAGCATTTTTACAATTCTTTTTGAGGTAGTTCCTCTAACAATAGAATCGTCCACTACGGCCACCCGTTTACCCTTTACGACTGCTTTTATAGGGTTTAGTTTTTTCTTAACCACTTCCTCGCGTTCTTTTTGGGTAGGCGAAATAAAACTGCGCCCTATGAAACTGTTTTTTACAAAACCGCGCCTGTACGGAATGCCCAATGCCTCGGCAAGTCCCGAAGCAGCAAAATATCCCGAAGTAGGCACATCAATTACAATATCGGGCTGAAGTCCGGCGGCTTTTACCTTATTAGCCAACATGCGCCCCATTTTTACCCTTTCGGCAGCTACTAAACGTTGTTGTATGATGCTGTCTTCGCGGGCAAAGTATATATGTTCAAAAATACAAAAAGCTTTTTCCAACCGATAACCGTCGGAGGTGTGCAAACGCAGGTTGTTATCAATATAAATAATTTCGCCTGCTTCCAAATCGCGTACCAGTTCGTAACCAAGGTAATCAAAACAGGCAGATTCAGAAGCAAAGCCGTAGAGGCTTCCTTCTTTGGAATCCTGCCGCCCCAAAACAAGCGGACGAATGCCATGCGGGTCGGTAAACGCTAGTAATCCGTGGTTGGCAATTACTGCAATAACCGAATATGCCCCCTTTACGATTTGCTGGGTGGCCTTAACCGCTTCAAAAATATCGGCCGGTTGTATGTCTTTAAGGTCTTTTTTGATGAGTTCGGAAGCAAACACATACAAAATTAGTTCCAAGTCGTTAGATGTTTCAGGTAAAATATGATAATCGTGGTAGAGTTTGTTGCGCAGTTCTTTAAAATTGGTCACATTGCCATTATGCACCATAGCTACGCCAAACGGATAATTTGCCGAAAAGGGTTGGGCATTTTGCAGATCGTTGCTGCCTTGAGTGGTGTAACGCACATGCCCTAATCCAATATTGCCCTGCAGACGCTTAAAATGACGTTCTTCAAACACCTGGCTAACCAGCCCCAAGCCCTTTTTAAGATGAAAATAATCTTTAAAGGTAACAATGCCCGCGGCATCTTGCCCCCGATGTTGCAGGGAGGTGAGTCCCAATACAATATCGTACACTACATTGTGGTTTCCGGTAAATCCTACTATGCCGCACATGGATTGCTGAAGGTTAGATTGTGAATTGTAAATAATTATGCATTAGTTATTACTGTTGCGCATCGGATTCTGCAAACAACATTGCCAGTGTTCTGCTGTAAAGGTTGTACTCGGCCTGAAGTCCGCGTTGTTCCATCTCTTCCAACGTGGCGGCTCCTTTAAGGTCAACGTTTTGTTGGGCAATAATTTGTCCGGTGTCAACGCCTTCGTTTACATAATGTATGGTAATGGTGGTGGTTTCGAGTTGGTTTTCAAATGCCCATTGGTAGGCGTGCAACCCTTGATGCAGGCGGGTATCGGCCGGGTGGATGTTAATAATTTTACCTTCGTAAGTCTTAATAAACACCGGCGACAAGATTCGCATATAGCCTGCCAGAATAATGTAATCGGGCTGATAGGGTTGTAAAAAGGCAATGACTTCCCTGTCAAATTCGGTTCTTTTTTTACCCGATGACTCTATACAACCAACCGGCAACCCGTTTTGGCGGGCAATTTGGAGTCCGCCTGCTGCGCAGTTATTTGAAAACACCAGTACAATCTGGCAGAGGTTTTGGAGTATGCCGCTTTTTACCTCCTGTGCAATGGCCTGCATGTTGCTTCCGCGCCCCGAAATAAAAATGGCAATTTTTTTCATACGGATAAGGTAATTGTTTAAGGCAAACTACGCTTGCCAATATCGGTACGGTAATAACAGTCTTTAAAATAAATTTTGCTGCAGGCGGCATACGCATTTTCTATAGCCTGATGCAGGGTGCTGCCATTCCCTACCACGTTCAGCACGCGTCCGCCGTTGGTTAGCAGGGTTCCGTCATCGGTTTTTTTGGTGCCTGCATGAAACACCAGCGCACTGTCCTGTGCATCGGAAATGCCTTGTATGGGGTTGTTTTTCTCATACACTTTCGGGTAACCTTTGGCAGCAAGCACTACATCTATGTAAAAACCGGGGTTAAACTGCGGGGTGTGGGCAGGTAGGGTGCCATCGAAACAGGCCAACACCAATTGCAGCAAATCTGATTGGAGCGACGGCAGCAGCACTTCGGTTTCGGGGTCGCCAAAGCGCACGTTGTACTCCAGCAGTTTGGGTCCTTCATTGGTTATCATCAGCCCGAAATATATAACCCCTTGGTAGCTTACCTTTTCTGCCTGCAACCCTTTTAATGTGGGATTTACCACCTGCTCCATAATTTGAGCGTGCAGGTGTGGGGTATAAAACGGCAGGGGGCAGTAAGCGCCCATACCTCCGGTGTTGGGGCCTTTATCGTTGTTGAGCAGTTGTTTATGGTCTTGTGAGGGATGCAGCAACTGAATATGCCTTCCATCGGTAAACCCTATGATTGAAATTTCGTAGCCTATTAGTTTTTCCTCTATCAGAAAATCGAGAAATTCCTCGCTTTCGCTGTATCGGTATTCGGTGTTTAGTTCCTCCAGTGCTTCTTTTGCCTCCTCTACCGAGGAACAAACATAAACTCCCTTGCCACCCGCCAAACCATCGTATTTTATAACCAAATTGCCGTTTAGGTCTTCAATGAGTTTATACGCCTGCGCCAGGCTATTAAACAGCCAGAAATTGCCGGTGCTTACCCCGTAATGTTTCATGAATTTTTTGGCGGTAATTTTCGACCCCTCTAACCGTGCGGCCCTTTTAGATGGCCCAAAAACCTTAATGCCGCTGCCCTCAAAATAATCGGTAATGCCTTTTACTAATGGCAATTCGGGGCCTACGAATATGAGTTCAATGCCTTCGTAGCGGCAAAAGGCTTTAATGGCATCAAAATCGGTTGAGTCAATAGGTGCGTTGTTGCCGGTTCCGCCATTGCCCGGTATTACATACACGTTTTTTTCGGGCACACTTTGGGCAAATTTCCAGGCCAATGCGTGCTCTCGCCCCCCCGAACCAAGTATGGCAATTTTCATATTACAAAAGGACTTTTGTTTAAAATTCTTCTCCTTCTATCATGGCTTCTCGTATGCGGTAGCTGTTGAGGCAGCGCAGCGCATCCTGAATGTCTAAATACAGGTTTTCGGTTTGTACAATGTCTTCGAGTTGGGTGGTGATAAAGGGCAGGTTGGAGTATGCCGATAATTCTTCCATTATTTCGCTGTAGTTTTCTTCAACAAACAGCGCCGAAACCGGCTCTACCGATTCATTGTATTCATCGAGAAACTGGTTGATGTCGTTGTCGTTTTTAATAAGGCGTACATCGGCAAACACATTGTAGCGTTCGGCAATTTCCTGTGCTTTCTGGCAAAAAGGCAGCGCCTGTTTGCTATCTGTTATGATGGCGATACAACTATCTTTAATATAGCCTTTTGCACTTAAATTGGCGCAAATACGGGCTTTGGGATGCAGGTACTGTGGTACATTGAAAGGCATACCGGTAACGGTTTCGTAAATTTCAACATAGCGTCGGCTGGCTTCTTCGGCAATATCGTGCGGCAGGGCAGTGGGGTATGCGCCGTCTTGTTTGTTGGCCAGTAACCATTGCCTAATATATTCTTTGTCTATCTGGCGGGCGTTTTCGGGATTTTCGTTGTATTCTGCCATACTCCAAAAGCGCGAAGAATCGGGGGTATGAATTTCGTCAATTAAAATCAGTTCGCCATTTAGCAATCCAAATTCATACTTGGTATCTACCAGTATAATGCCTCGTTGTAGTAATAATTGCGCGCCAAAGTTGTATAGTTCCAGCGCCTTGGAATGCATTTGGCGGTATTGGGCATGAGTGGTAAAGCCCTCGCGCACCAGTTCATCTTCACTAATGGGGCGGTCGTTTTTTTCTTTGGTGGTTGGTGTAACTATAGGCTGCTCAAAACGGTCATGTTTATGCAGCCCATCGGGAAGTGTTACGCCCGAAAAAGTGCGCTCGCCCTGCTGATATCCGCGCCATACCGAACCGCTAAGGTAACCACGCACTACCATTTCTACCCTTATGGGTTGGGCTTCATGAACTATGGCAATGTTGGGGTCGGGTTGTTCTATGAAGTGATTGGGTATGATAGATTGGGTTTGGTTAAACCACCATGAAGAAATACTGTTGAGCACCGCCCCTTTGTTTGGTATGGGTGTTTGCAACACAAAATCGAAAGCCGAAAGTCGGTCGGTAACGGCTATAAGTCGGGTTTGGGGGCTGATGCGGTAACTATCGCGCACTTTACCCGAATGCAGGCGCAATAACTGGGGTGTGGTAAAATGAAACAATGTAGGTGGCATAGGGTTGTTTTTGGCAGTGCAAAGGTAGTAAATACCCTGTAAAAAAGTATGCCGCAGCCAAAGTTGGTTTTTTCCGGTTTAAATGTATGGCGGGAAGAGAACAATGCAAATCTTAGTTCCCTTTCATTCCAAGCTATTACCCATTCCCTTTCCCCAAATGCATAGACCAAAGTAGTCTTGAAGGTCATCAGACAGCAAGTGGGCACCACCACATGCAAACATGGGCGGTTTTTGCAGAATCAATGCCTGATAATAGGGTTACGCTCTAAAAAATGTTGCAACAAGCAAGGGATTGTCTGCTTTGAGCATACACCGGGCAGATAAATTTGGCGTTAGATGCTGTTGAGGTAGTGATACAAATCATCGTCGGTATGTACGTTGAGCTTCTTCCTTAACCTTGAACGGCTGATATAAACGCTGGAAGGCAAAATATTTAAGATTTCGGCAATTTCCTTTGAATTTAAACCAATTTTCAAGTAAGCGCATAACCGCAAATCATTGCTAGACAGATTGGGGTATAAATCATTCAACTTTCTGAAAAACTCCTGGTGTAATTCATCCATTTGAATTTCAAAAGTTTTATCCTCTATTGTCAGAAAAGATTCCAACAATTTCTGCATATCGCTCAGTGCTGTTTTTGTGATGGCAGGGTTTAGCCGGGCAGCCTCACATTTTTCTTTTAGGGTAAGCAGCAGCTTGTTCTTGTCGTCGTTTTCTTTTGCTTTGTTTGTAAGTTCTATAGTTTTGCTTTTCAGCTGCTTTTTCAACTGCTCGTATTCTGCCTGTAAACGTTCCTGTTCAAGAAGCATTAATTGTTGTTGATGTATTTCTGCCTGTTCGCGTAGGGTTTGCTGTTGCTTCATTAATAGTTGCCTCTCTTGCTTCTTCATAAGCCGTTTTTGCCACAAAACGGCAAGACCTGTAAGTGCCGCAAAGACGATTAAATATAAAACAAAAGCATACCATGAGCGATAATGCGGAGTTGCAACCCGAAACGCTATTGTTTCGGTTTTTGTTACTTTTCCCTTGACCATAGCTCTTGCCGATAAAACATGACCGCCGGAATTGGGGCTAATCAATTCTATTGTGTTGTTGACAGACCAGTTACTCCAATTGTCATTATCATCGAGCATATATTGATACAATACGCCTTCTTTGTTTGGAACAATGCAATCAATTTTAATATTGCCATACCGAAACGGAACAAGAGCCCCGGCATACAAACGGCTTTCATTGCCATACCCGTGGGCGGTTATTGCTCTGAAAATAAGTTGGTCATTGTCTGAATTTCCGACTTTCGGGGCACCCGAAAATTTCAGTGCGAAACCATTGTAGATGGGTAAAAATTCTGCATCGGGTGTTAACAAAACCGGCTCATGAATTCCGGGCAATAAAATGCTTGGCGGCAGTTCGTTGTTGTCAATCGGGGATTTATTGGCAAATTGGTTTACCTCATGCGAGTAGGCATACCGATACTTATCGGTAACCGCCTGTATTTGGTTATTGTGGTACTGCAAATACAAATCGCTGCCTTCAAAACTACGCTCCCTGAAAATCTGCCGTTCAACCGGGTACAGTGTATCGTTTAATACTGCTTTTATTATCCCATAGTTGGGAATATTTACCCATAAAACACTGTCGCTGTCTATAATCAATTGATTACAAGAACCCAATATAAGCTCCATTTCCCTAAGATATTCCCATCCATTGTTTGATTTTTTAAATATTGATATACCATTATAAGAACCGGCAAGCAAATAATTCTTATAAGGAATTACTGTCCATATGCCGCTTTGATTGCCCAGTCTTTCAAGTTTGTTGTCCTTTAGCAAAAACAATCCATTGTCGTGCGCTATAAATACGGTACCTGCTATGTTTTTAAGTGCCCAAACCTGTCCTTCGCTACCGGGCAATAGTGTAAAATGGTGGAAAGCAGTGTTGTTGTTTAAATCTTCCCAGCCCGATAAGTATAACCCCTGATTAGTTCCCAGATAGAAGGTATTCTCTTTAAGCAGAGCAGTATAGCCGGTGCCAAAATCGCCGCGGTAATCATAAAAAAAGGTGAGATTGCTGTTAATGTCAAGCGAAGAAACGCCATAATCCATACCAGCCCATAATTTACCCGATGGACTGTAATAAAGGCTTAAAATAGTGTTGTTAGGCAGTCCTTTGTATTTGTTAATGTTATGAATTAGCTTACCCTCAGTATTACTGATGAACAGTCCTTTTAAAACCGTTCCAAACGCCGGATAGGTTTTGTTTATTTGTTCGAAACTAAATACTTTTGCCGCTTTTAGGTCTTGCGATAATTGATTACGAACGGGGCTGAATTTACCCGCCAAAATGGTATATAAACCCGAATTTTTGGTCACAAAAACAGTGTTGCCGTTATGTTGGTAAGCCCCTACAATTTCTATAGCATCTTCTTCGGGAAACTCGCAAACCGGTTTCAGCAACAAATTGCTTAACACCAATAGTCCCTTTTTTTTATCTGTAAAATATAAGGAGTCGTTTGCGGTAAAACTGCCTGTAATTCTGTTTGGCGCTGCTATTTTAGTTATCCGATTGTCTTTGTAAACATACAGGTTATGGGCAGATATGAAGAATATATTGCCGGAAAGGCGGTAAACATGCCAAAATTCTTCATTGAGTGGCGCAAGCTCTTCTTTAAAGGAATATAAAGAGGTGTACTCAAAATCGTGGTATTTATTTCTGTGCCAGACCCCGAAATCCAGGTCTGAGCCGGTGTAAATGAGCGAGTCGTTTATGACAGCCAAAGAACGGGTAAACCCCTCACTCCCTTTAAAGCATTTCCATGTTTTACCATCGTATTCCAGCAAGCCTTTATCGGCGGCCATGTATATAATACCATTGGGAGCAGAACCAATTGCCCAAATTTTACCTTTGTTTTGGTATTCGGCCGGGGTAAAGTTTTGCAATAAAGGCATTCCTTTTTCAGGAATCCTTTGTGCTTTGCCCGAAAGAGTTCCTAAAATGAGCAGCAATAAAAATAATTCCTTTGCTTTGAACAAGGTGACCCGAAATTGATGTTGCTTACTTCTGTATTAAAAAATTGAGCCGTCTTTTGCAAGACGGCTCAAAAGTAACGAAAATTAGCCATTAATTTAATTTACCACCAGCTTAGTTACCTGAGTTGAACCACTGATTGTGCGAATTTTCACAATATAAATACCCTTTTCTAAATTCAGGGCGTTCAGATAAGGGGTAGAAACAGATATCAATTCCTTTCCGTTCAGGTCAAATATTTGAATCTGCGTGGCTTCTGCCCCAAAATAAACCTGTCCGCCTGCCTGAACCGGATTAGGATATACCCGAATTTGCGGTTGCTGAGATACATTACCAATACCGGTATTGATGTCGTAAAAATACACATTGTCAACATATACGGTATTGCCGCCGGTGGGCTGTCCTACCAAAATAAGTTGCGCAAGGTGCTGGCGCGAGGCAAGACCGGTAAAATCGGCAAAAGGTATATCCAGACTTACCCACTGCCCTTGTGCGGGAGCGGTAAAATTAACCTGATGCTCGGTGTCATCGCCACCGCCAAAAGCCGCATCAGCGCCAAAGTCAACCAATTTTACCCCAAAGAAGGTAAAATCGGGCGACCAGACATCGAGGTGGAAATGGGTCATGGAAGTAGCATCTATTTGATTGGCCACGGTTTCAATGCCCACAAAATCAAGCCCCGAATATTTTTTGGTGGGGTTACCTGCTATTTGCACATCTTCTAATGTTGCGGCAGACCAATCGGTGCGCCAAGTATCTACCGGCACGTTGGTGTACGCATCGCTGAACATAGAAATTACATAGTCGGCAGGGCGCGTAGGCGTGGGGGCGGCTACGGTTGGTGCGACGGGACCTGTGCCGCCGTCGTTGTAAAAATACACATTGTCAACAAAAACGGTATTGGCGCCGGTGGGCTGCCCTACCAATATAAGCTGGGCAAGATGCTGGCGTGAAGCCAGACCGGCAAAGCTGCTCAAAGGTATATCGAGGCTTACCCATGTTCCTTGTACCGGCGCAACAAAGTTTACCTGATGTTCGGAGTCATCACCGCCACCAAAAGCAGCATCAGCGCCAAAATCAACCAATTTTACCCCGAAGAAGGTAAAATCGGCCGACCATACATCCATATGAAAATGCGTCATTTCGGTAGCATCAATTTGGCTCGATACGGTTTCAATGCCCACAAAATCAAGTCCCGAATATTTTTTGGTGGGGTTGCCTGCTATTTGCACATCTTCTAATGTTGCGGCAGACCAATCGGTGCGCCAAGTATCTACCGGTACGTTGGTATAGGCATCGCTAAACATAGAAATTACGTTTGCGGCGGGGTGTGTGGGCGTGGGGGCGGCTACGGTAGGTTCGGTACCGCCGCCGGCTTCGTTGTAAAAATAAACATTGTCAACAAAAACGGTATTGGCGCCGGTGGGCTGCCCTACCAATATGAGCTGGGCAAGATGCTGGCGCGAGGCAAGTCCGGTAAAATCGGCAAAAGGCATATCTAAGCTTACCCATTCACCTTGAGCAGGAGCGGTAAAATTAAGCTGATGTTCGGTGTCATCGCCGCCGCCAAAAGCAGCGTCAGC
The DNA here is from genome assembly GCA_002212985.1 of Sphingobacteriales bacterium TSM_CSS. GTDB lineage: Bacteria > Bacteroidota > Bacteroidia > Chitinophagales > UBA2359 > UBA2359. The sequence continues at coordinate 14,197 of NBMY01000153.1, read as the reverse complement.
GCCAAAATCAACCAATTTTACCCCGAAGAAGGTAAAGTCGGCCGACCATACATCCATATGGAAATGCGTCATAGCAGTAGCATCAATTTGGCTCGATACGGTTTCAATACCCACAAAATCAAGTCCCGAATATTTTTTGGTGGGGTTGCCTGCTATTTGCACATCTTCTAATGTTGCGGCAGACCAATCGGTGCGCCAAGTATCTACCGGCACGTTGGTGTAGGCATCGCTAAACATGGAAATTACGTTTGCGGCAGGTTGGGTTGGCGTTGGAGCAGCAATAGCCGGCTCTGTGGGGCCGGTGCCCGAGTAGAAATACACATTGTCAACAAAAACGGTATTAGCGCCGCTGGGCTGCCCTACCAGTATGAATTGGGCTATGTTTTGGCGGTTGGCCAAGCCGGTAAAGCTGCTTAGAGGTATATCGAGGCTTACCCATTGACCTTGTGCGGGAGTTGTGAAGTTTACCTGATGTTCGGAGTCATCACCGCCGCCAAAAGCAGCATCAGCGCCAAAATCAACCAATTTTACTCCGAAGAAGGTAAAGTCGGCCGACCATACATCAAGGTGAAAATGAGTCATGGTGGTAATATCCAACTGGTTGGATACCGTTTCTATGCCTACAAAATCAAGACCCGAATATTTTTTAGTGGGGTTGCCCGCTATTTGCACATCTTCAAGTGTTGCGGCAGACCAATCGGTGCGCCACGTATCAACAGGCACGTTGGTATAGGCATCGCTAAACATTGAAATTACGTTTGCGGCAGGTTGTGTGGGCGTTGGAGCAGCAACGGTAGGTTCGGTTGCACCACCGCCGCCCGAAGAGAAGGTGATGTTATCAAAGTAAATAATATTGTCCTGCGTTCTTCCGCCAAGATCAAAATCGGGGAAAACAACAATCTGGTCTAATTGTCCTTCGCTTGCAGGCGGATTCACATAGCCCGAAAAATTGAAGGTAAGTTCTTCCCATTGGTTTACCAGCGTATTGGCAACTTTAATTTCGGGCTGGGCCCATCCGGTTGGAGCGACCAGTTTTATGCCCACATCGCTGATAACCGGTTTCCAAACCATGATTTTAATGATGGAATTATTGGCATCTAACACAAAAGGTCCAAGGTTTGCGCTGCCATGTAACGACTCGCAACCTGCCCAGGGGTTTCCGGTCTGCAGGGCGGTAAATTTTGCCACCGTAGCAGAAGTGTTGATGCCTGAAGGGTCGGGGTTGGAAATTATTTCCACCGGCGGATTAGTAGCATTTTCAAAAACTGTCCACGTCCAACCGGCGCCATTTCCGCCCGATTCGAAGTTGACAGGGGCATTTTGTGCAAAACCTGTTGCAGCTAATGCAAGGAGCAGTAAAAAAAATACAAACTTTTTCATGATAAAATTAAGTTTGGTTAATAAATATAAATTCATTTTTTGTGTTGTTTGGTTTTTATAAGGTGTTGAGTAATTTTGTTTAATACTTTAATTTTCCGAAGCTGTCCCATATACCCCAGTATGCGCCTACTTCCCCTTCGGTGCTTACCTTCCAAGCCTCATCGAACGAAGAAAAATAAAATACTTCAATATTTTTATCGTTTGCCCAAAGCTGTGTATTGATAAAGTATTTCATGGCATTTATAACCGATGGCGTTGCGTTTCCCAAACTTTCGCCCTTACTTGGCCAGCCTGTTTCGGTTATTATGACCCGTTTTCCGTTGCCGGCGTTAACCGCCTGCTGATACATTTTTTGCATGTGGGGTAATGAGTCTATAAAATTTGTACCTTCCCAATAGGGGTAACAGTTACACAATATCAAATCGCACATATCGGCTATTTGGGGGCGTTGTACAAATTCATAGTAGGCATCAACATAACCCACCGGAACTTCGGGAATTTCTTTTTTTACCTGTTCAATAAAGTGCAGCAGTTCTTGTTCGGTTAGGTCTTTGCGGTACAAAACCTCGTTGCCTACGGCGGCAATATCTACAAATCCTTCTTTAACCAAGGTAATTAAGGACTCAATTTCCTGCCGATTTTTTTCGGCATCTTTGCCCAGCCAAGCGCCTACCAATGTTTTAAGCCCCATTTCCTTGGCTATTTTGGGTATCAGTTCATTTCCCTCAATACAGGAAAAAGACCTTACCCACCCGGTATAGCGTTGAAGAATTTGCATCCTTTTGCGAATTTGGGGTTCCGAAATCAAATCACCGGGTTTTTGCCCCTCTTCATACAAACTGAAACAAAAACCATGAACACCGTTGTACAAAATCTCCAGAAATAAATTGCGGATATCTTCTGCCGCCAGATTTTCCAGATAATTTAATTTGGCAATATTGTCTGATTCCCTGTAGCTTAGAAATTTTTCTGCTCTGTATGACATATTAAAAAGGTTATGTTTTGAGTAATGAACAAGATACAATTAAAGCTCGCCTCGCCGTCTTACTAATTCTTCCTTAATTTCTTTAGCCCTATCTTCCGATAAATCGTAGTTCCACATAACCACAATAGCTAAAGCAGCAGTTATGGCCGGAATACATATATCGGCAAGACGCAATCTGGTTAAGGTTTCGGCAGCCTGCACTTCGGCGTTTTGGTCAAAACCAACCAGCTTAAGCACCAACCCGCCAAGCATCAAGGCAAGCCCCTGTCCTAATTTAACCATCCACCAATAAATAGCGCCAAAAGTGCCTTCTTTTCGGGGCATTCCATTATTCAGCTCATCAAGGTCGCAAACATCGGCAGTCATGCTCATCATAAGGGTAAATAGCCCCCCAATACCAAACACCATTAAAGGTACGGGCATAAATATTAACCACGGGTTGTCGGGATTAAATCCCCACCATTTTAAACTATATCCAACAATGGAAATAGCTGTTGATATAATAAAGGCCTTTCTTTTCCCCCACTTATTAGACATCCATGAAATGATAGGAATTATTAAGACTGCCGTAACCACTGCGCTGATTGTAGAAAACCACGCAGGCCAAGTACCGGCCGCACCATAATTGCCTTTAAACATGTAAAACACAATGATAAAATAGCTGAACGACCCCACCATTTGAAAACCGTTAAATACTAAAAAAGTGGCACCGCATAACCTTACAAACGGCTTGTTTTTTGTTATAAGTACCATGTTGTGGAGCAGTCCCTTTAAATTACCCATCAGATTGTTCAAGGAAAGTTCTGCCCTGTTGGTAAGGTTGGTTTGGTCCACTTCTTTGCAGAAAATTGCGGGCATAATACCAAAAAACAAACAAACAGCCCCAACAAAAACAGAAAGCTGCCTTACGCCAACCGCCTGTGTTTCAAATATTTGGGGGTTGGCAATAATTACCCAAAACCACGGAACAATCATCCATGAAATCTGCCCTATGGTTTGGGCAAAAGCCATTAAGCGCGTTCTTTCATTGTAATCTGATGACATTTCATAGCCCAACCCCATGAGCGGGGTAGAAAAAATAGTATTGCCGGTTAAAAAGATTAGCGAAAAAACAAGGAAATACCAGAAATTGTAAGTTTGTGAGTTTTCGGGGTACAATTGCCATAAAAGCATGTAAAAAATACCGCTCATAATGGCTCCCCAAAAAATATAAGGTTTGCGGCGCCCCCATCTGGATTTTGTGTTATCGGAAATATAGCCCATAATCGGGTCGGTAAGCGCATCGTAAATTCTTGGTATGCCGCCCAGTAAACCGGCAAGAAACGGGTCCATGCCAAATGCCGTAAGCAAAAAGAAAGAAAAAACACCCAACGAACCGGGCAATAAGTTATTGACCAAATGTCCGGCGCCAAATGCTGCTTTTTGAACTAAAGGAACCCGGTCTTTGGAGGCTGTTTGATAGTGCGACATAAGTTGGTTGTTTAAAAATGTTTGTTGTTGAATATTTATTTGCTGCTAGGTAAAAGAACTGTTTGAATTGCCTTTGCGCTTATGGTAAACTCGGTTTCCTTTCCGTGTAGAAAGAGTTTGATGCCCTTTGCTTCGGGGGTAGGGTTAAACAATACTACAGCTATCGTTCCATCAGGATTATGGGCGGCTGTTACCATAAGATTGCTGTTGTTAGTTGTACTGCCTATTCTTACCGCGCCGGGTCTAATAAACCGGCTAAAATGAGCAAGTGTATAGTACAAAGGGGTAAAATATACTTCATTGGTTGCTGTATCAACAATAACAGGCGCTACGCACCAGTTCTTAGCCCAATTGGGGCCGCCTTGTTTGTTAAGCAGCATGTTCCAGTCAATCCAGCCATCTACATAATTGTTAAGGCAGCCAATAATATCTCTTGCATAACGGAATACCGGTACATATTTGGGGTGAAGATGTTTTTTGTGTTCGGGCGCCCAGTTCCAGCCCCAATCTGTGGCCTGTTCTGCCCAATACCATGCATCGTCTTTCCATCGGGGCACCTGTGCATCAATACAGGCTTCGGTTTGAATTAAATGCTTATCCTGCGCCTTGTTATGAACATACCGAAGTGCATCGGGAAAATAATCTACTGTGCTGCCATACCAATGTACGGCTGTTCCCGAATAATACTTAGCCGCTGCTTCGTCATCATACATGGCATTTACCCATTCCAGCAGTTCCTCGTCACGGTTTTGGTCGTAACCCAAAATTTTTACCTCCCGTTTGTAGGTTTTCAGAGTGGGTCCTAAGTGATTTTTTACAAAAGTGTTCATTTCCTGTGGGGAATAGTGCATGCTCTCCCAATTGCTGTCGTTTCCGAGGGGTTCATTTTCAACGGTTATGCCCCAAATGTCAATACCCTCTTTGCGATAGGCTTGCAGGTATTTTAAAAAATACAATGCCCATGTGTCATAAAATTCCGGCAACAGTTTTCCGCCTCGCCAGTTGTTGTTGTCTTTCATCCAGGGGGGCGCTGTCCAGGGCGATGCAATAATTTTGAAGCCCTCTTTTGAAACTGCCAGGGCATCTTTAATCATAGGAATAATATCGTTTTGGTCTTCGCTTACCGAGAAATGCTCCAGAAGCCGGTCGTTTTCTACCGGGGCATAAGAATAATTGCCCAAAGAAAAATCGCAGGAATTAATGTGTGTTCGGGTGAGCGAATAGCGCGCTCCCGATTGTCCGAAATAGGCTTCTAAAATTTTACGCCTGTTTTCTTTGCTCAATTGGTACAACAAAGAGGCCGAAGCTTCGGTAAAAGCACCCCCAAAACCGGTTATCTGCTGATACTTTTCTTCGGGAATAATTGTTATTTCTGCTATATCTTTTAGTTCCGAAAAACGGGTAATTTTGGTAAGCCGGTTGCCGCTCTCAGAGGTTTCAAAAATGGTTACTTTGCGCAATTTTTGCTTGCTGAAACTAAGCATGGGCAATATTAGCAATAATAGTATGATTGCAAACCGGGTATTTTTTTTCATGGCTTAGCATACTTTTAATGAACTGTATGTTTCATTGCTTTAATTTCTGAAGCCGCAGGCGGCGATTTAACCTCTTTCAGTAGTGCAAAGCTGTTGCCGTTATAGGTTTTGGTAATGGGTTTCCCATTTCGGGTGAGGCCGTTAAAGACGCCACGGTCAACCAAATCCCAAAGGGCGTATTTTGCCTCTGACTGCAAGTTGATAAGCCCAAAATGATTTTCCGACCCATTCGGATTGGTGGCATCTTTCCAAGGCTCATCAAAAGCTTCAAAATAGAAACAGGTTACCCCAATGCTATCGGTCCATTTACGCATTAAATGGTAATAGGAACCCGATTTATATTCATCGGTAGCTTTTGAGCCGTTTTGACCGTATCTTTCGGTAGAAAGTGTTGCCCACCCTGTTTCGCCAATATGCACGGGTTTGTTTACCCCCAGGTTTTTCATGTAACTGACCACGCTATTATATTGAGCAACGGCATAATTTTTTGCCCTTAGCATTGCCGCATCTGTTTTTTGCAGGTCGGTCAGGTGTATTTCCGTTTCGGGTACGCCCCAAAAATCGGGGTTATAGTGGGTGTCGTGCATAGGATAAGTATGTACAGACAGGAAATCTACCGCTTTTATGAGTTGATTCAATGCTTCCACATGATATTCGGCACCGCCGCCGCCCCACGAGGCAAAATTATCGGAACTGGTAATCCATAAGGTTTTGGGCAATTCGCCCTCTTCTTTAAGCTGTTGCAAGTGGTTTACCCATTTCAGAATAACATCGGGTTGTACATAATAATGGGCTGCCCATTTTACCATTGCCTCATTTCCTACTGCAATAATTTTCACAATATCGGGGTATTGCTTTGCCAAAGCTACGGCCCGTTCAATTTCCGCTTCATTTTGAACACTTTCTGCCTCATGGTCGGGTACATGTGTCCATGCATTTTTGCAATCAATCCATGCGCCCAGCATTACATACATTTCAAAACGAGGGTTTTCCTTTTTCAGTTGGCTGATGGCTTGCAACAGGTTGGCTGCTTCTTTGAGGTAAACATTATAGGTACGCAGTAATTTAATACCCATAGCCGATAATATTTGCATGTCTTCTTTTATTTCTGCCACAGAGGGTTCTATGTCACGTGTTTTTTGGCGGTAACCACCGTAAGAGATTGCCGGATAAGCCGGATTTCCCAATATGTCGGATGCGGTTATTTTTTCAACAATAGTTTTGCTGCCCCTGCGCTGTACACAGGAGAAAATGAAGATAGCTAATACGGTCAATATAATATATGGTAACAATTTGTCCATTTTTGTTGAATTTTTGTTGCCTGCAATGCAGCCTTATCTAAGTTCTGTTTCGCGAACAAATACGGTTATTTGGTGAATGGCATTGGTTCGGCTAAAAATTTGTTTACTGATTTCACTGTTTAAACTTCGGGTTGACGTTGTTGTGGCATTGCCGTTGATAAAAGCTATTTCCACCCCTTCGGTATCTGCTATTGAATACACCACCGGAATTTGGCAGATGGTAAAGCAAAGTGAGTTGGGCAATAAAGATATATGGGCATGTTGCCCGCTTACATTGAAATAATTAAATGTGCTTGGCCGGGTTACAAATTGTGCTTTTTTAAGCAGGCAGGGATTGAAACTAATAGCCCCATTCTGTACAAGAACACCTAATTCGGCAAATTTTACCAATATATCTTCTTTCACCTGTCCGGTCATGCCGGGTTGCTGTGCGCCTTTGTGCAGGGGGGTGTGCGAGTAGGGGTCGGTAGGAAAGGCGCCGTATCGTTCGGGCGATTTATGTACGCCTATTCCTTCGGCTATTTGGTCATAATGCGCTGCAAGTCTGTTCAATACAGTTTGGTCGGTTTTTTCATGAAAGGCTTTTATGCAGGCTTCCTGTACTGCCAAATGGAGCTTTGACACCATGTGCCAGTAAATAGACCCCAACCCTTCGTAGGCAAAAAAAGTACCCGACCTGCCTGTAAAAGCCTTGTGATTAAATATTTCTTCAAAAATTTCTGCAATCAGCGGGGCTTCTTCTTCAGCCAGTAAACGGTACGGTGTATTGCTTAATTTACCCAATGCTGCTTTCAGGTCATTGGCATTGGTAAAATTGCCGTTAAAATGGCAGTTGCCCTCCACATCAAGGTTAATAATTTGCCGGTTATTGTCTTGCAGCAGTTGCTGCAACAGGCGCGATTTTTTTACCAATGCTTTCGGAATATTGTTTTTTTCCAAAAAGCCGGGAAGGTTTTTATTCGGATATAACAAATAACTATTCTGGTCTTTCCGGTACAACAAACTGTTTCGGAGTGCATCGAGCAAATGCAATACTTCTTCCGATGACAAATATCCCGAACTAATAACGGCAACCTGTCCTTCAAGCATTTCACTCAGGTGCGATACAGAAATTTCATTTTCCTGCACCGTTATGAGGTTATAGGCATGATACAAATTATCTTTACGGCGGTTTGCAGCTATGGAATGCTCTGCATATTGCAGCGCAATTTGTAAAAAGCCCGATATTGCGCCAAGGCTAAGGGGATGTTTATTGCCGCTGAACCCCAAATCATAAACGGCACTTCGGTAACTGCTTCCGGCTTGCCCAAGAGCGTTGGTTATATTGTTGCGGTCGTGGTCTGAAAAGCGGTTTTTGAGTAGGGTCCGGTTTTGCGAAAGAATGGTTGTTACGCCGGTAAAGAAATAATACAACTCCTCTGAAACCGGAACAAACTCTATACCCGATTTTGAAATAATATTTTCAAAGAATTTCAAAAACCGCCTTAAATAGTAAAGGGTTACCATAGAAGCGCCGTTGCCTACCAACGCATTATTGGCATCGTTCCACTCGGGGCGCTGGGTGTTCATCCAAATTCCTGCTTCGGGAATAAAATTGGCTATTTTAGCCAACACCGTTGCCAGTATTTTTTCAATGAAATTAACCCGGTGAATTTCATGCGAATTGTTGAAAAGCAATGAGCCGTCTGCTCCGTACTCCGTTATTTTTTCCCGAACGGTTTTGTCTGCAATTTCATCAAAATCTATGGTGTTTTTGGGGTCTTTTCTAATTTCGGAGTACTTTTTAATTTTATAGGGCACATTGGCATACACAAAATGTTCGCTGTTAAACAAATTCACTAAGGCTTTTGGCCGGTGGTTGTCATAAAACTCCAGAAACTTAAGCAGGTAAATAATCTGGTGGTCGCCCCAATAGCCAATATAAGACCAAGGGTTATCATGTTCAATAACTTCCCAGTCAAAACCGCCTTTGGTTACCCTGTAGGGGTTATAGCCGTCAAATGTAGAGGCGTTCAAAAATTTATACATCATTCCCTCCACAAAATCGGGGTAAGCAAGTGCAAGCGCTTCCCAATTTTGAAAAATATCTCTCCAGTTTCCTTCGTAGTCCAGAATTTTAGAGCCGTCTAATTCATTATAGGTATTAATGGAAAAATAATTCCAAGGTCGGCTTGGGTCACCGTGCCGGCGGCTGAATTTCAAAGGCAAATACTCCTTGCAAAGTCTTATTAAATGCGGGTCTGTTTCGTGTTCAAGCAAGTTGTTCAGTTCATAGACGGTAAACTCACTTTTAAGCGCATTGATAAAAGTTTGATTTTCCCTGAAAACGTTTTTGCCGGCATGTTGCAGGTAGTCTGCAAAATCGGTCTTTGTAATTTGGTAGTTCCAGTCAAAAGTTCCGCCCCGCAAAATATTAAACAGCACGTTTGAGTAATGCCTTGCATCATTCAGGTAGTCGGCGGTAAGTTGCAGTCCGTCTGCACCTGCCACTAATTGCAACAATTGTTTGGTACCTTCCGAAATATCTTGTTCAACCAGTTGGTTAAGGTCTTTTGCTGTTTTAATCAAGTGGTTGAGTGCAATGATGTCGGCATGGTTTTGGTTTACATTGGCAACTATTTTCCATTTTTGGGACCCATTTTCGGGAAGTTGCAGATTTGCCCAAACAAAGTAAGCGCCTTTTTCACCTTTTATATCTAATTCCTCTTGTATGGGCTGTTTGTTTCTGAAATTTTCTACTTGCAAAGAAGATAACAAATACCCGTTGTTTTGCAACCCCAACGACCATGCAATATTTGCCTTTAAGGCTTCGCTGGGTTCGGCTTTATCAACAATAACAGCGCTCAGTGCAAAAATGCCCAGTCCGGTTTCTTTTACCAATTCGCTTCTTTTATAGGCATCGGCTAAGTTGCTGGCAGTCATTTGCAGGCTGCTGTCAATGCCATAAGGCATGATGTTCTGAATGCCGTCGAGAAGTGTAATATGGTAACGATTGCCCGATGTATTAACCAGTTCGGCCTTTTTGATAAAGCCAAATTCGGTGCCGGTATTCCATTGGTAACGGTAAATAAGCCCGAAATGATGGTTAATTTCCTCAAACAGTATTTTATTGCCGCACAGATTTTTGTATAGGTTTCTGCTAATTTCGTACTTATCGGTACATCTGTCTGAAAAAGGCTCCCAAATATGCACGTTGCCTTCAAAAGATACCTGAAAAATTGTTTTACTGCCTGTTGTGTGGGCAAGTTCGGCTAATTTATCATCGGTATAATAAGGAAACAGCGCATATTGCGGGTTTTTACGTCCTGCAGTTACCCCTCCATTGCTGACAATAAACATCCAATGGTTGGAATGGCTCACCACGTTCATTAAAAACGGGCGCATCAAATGGTAACCAGTAATGGTAAACCACGTTTCCTGTTCAAATTCTGTTTTGGTAATTGCCACTGTTTTGCGCTATTTGCCTGTACTGAGTTATAAAATTACCAATGGTTTTGCGGTTATCGTTAAGTTATTGCTTAGTTGGCTTCTTCGTAAATCCTTACATAATCTACTACCATTGTTTGCGGAAAAGGTGTTTGCTCGGTAGGAAACCCTACATAATTGCCGCCGACAGCAATGTTTAAAATAAGGAAAAACGGTTGTGTGTACACCCATTCACCGCTAACATCGGCAGGTTCTATGCGTTGGTAAAGGTAGTCATCTACAAAAAAGTCAATCCTGTCGGGAAACCATTCAACGGCAAAAAGGTGGAATTGTTCATCGAAACGCCCATCTTGCAAGCCATAACCTTTGGTAACAGCATTTCCGCCCGAATAACCCGGCCCGTGAATAGACCCGTTAATGATATTGGGCTGCTGCCCTCTGAGTTCCATTATGTCAATTTCGCCGCATTGAGGCCAGCTTACGGTTTCAATATTGGCTCCCAGCATCCAAAAGGCAGGCCATAATCCTGGCCCGTAAGGGGTTTTTAATCTAGCTTCAAAACGACCGTAGGTTTGCGAAAACAACCCCTGTGTTGTAATTCTTGCAGAGGTAAACGCCGAGCCTGCATACGATTCGCGTTTTGCGGTAATAACCAGATTGCCGTTGCCATCTGTAGAAACATTTTGTGGACGGTTGGTGTAGTATTGCAATTCCTGATTTCCCCAACCGTTTTGACCGGTTCCGATGTCATAAGTCCATTTCAGCGAATCGGGATTTTGTCCTTCGGCGCCGTCAAATTCATCGCTCCACACCAATTGCCAATTGCGCTCGTCCAGTTTTTGAAAATCATCGGGCTTACAACCCGAAACGACCAATATGGTCACAAGCAAAAGAATATTTATTTTCCTAAACATAATTTCAGCAGTTGTTTTTATGAAGTAATTTTTTACTTTCGGAATAGAAGATTATCCAGGTAAATAGTTCCGTTTCCGTCAAATTTAAACTGAAACACATTGGTTAAATCTACCGGAGCAAATTCCGACAACGGTATGTCTAAGCTGGTCCAACCCGATGTGGGCACGGATAAGGAATAGGGTGTTTCAACCGGTCCGGGACTTATGAGATAAATATTCAGCGTTGTAGAATTAGCTGTCCAGAAATCGAGGTGCAGGTAGGCAAAGGAAGAAATATTTTGATTACTGCCCAACTGAATACCCTGGTAATTAAGTCCGGTGTATTTAAGGGTATTGTTGCCCTGAATGGCTTCCTGTGTAACAGAGGTTGCTTGCCCCCAGTTGGGGTTAAGGTTGGTGCCGGCAATATTGGTGTAGGCATCGCTAAATACCGATATAACATCTGCGGCGGCATAGGTGGGCGTTGGCGCAGCAGTTGCGGGCGTAACGGGCGGCGCTCCGGTGTTGTAGAAATAAACATTGTCCACATATACATTGGGTAAATCGCCCGACAGCACCATCTGCGCCAAATGGTTTCTGTTTACCAGCCCGCTGAAGTTTGCCAACGGAATGTCGAGGCTTACCCAATTTTGAGTAGAAATGGTGGGGCTGGTAAAGGTTAGTTCATGGGAAGAATCATCGCCTCCGCCGTAAGTGGCATCTGCACCAAAGTCAACCAAGAGTATTTTAAAACTATTTGGCGGGTTGGTGGGGTCGGGTGTCCAAATGTCAATATGGAAATGTGTCATGCCGCCTGCATCTATCGGTTGTGAAGAAAACTCAATGCCTACAAAATTGAGGTTTCGGTATCTAATAACATCATCGCCCTGAATTTGGATAAAAAATTCTTCGGCGGTAGAGTACAACCAACGGGTATTCCAGGTATCTATGGGCACATTGGTATAGGCATTGCTGTACATTGAAATTACCTTATCGGCGGGTCGGGTAGGAACGGGCGCTGGAACGGGTGGTTTTATCACCTCGCCAACCGAGTTTATGGTAAGAGAACCCGATGCAGGTAAATTGCTCATAGTTGCGGTAATTACGGCAGTACCGGCGGCTAAAACAGTAACCACACCCTCCGGATTTACGGTTGCCACAGACGGGTCAGACGAGGTAAAACTGAAAAATCGGCTCGAAGGGTTAACACTTTGATTTATTCCTGTAGGCAGGTTGTGAGTAGATACTAATCCGGTAATCTGAATGGTTTGCCCGTTTTCGGCAGACACAGTCACCTCTTCACCGTTAAAAATACCGGCCGTTTGATGCGCCAATGAACTAAGATTTTCAAATTTTAACTCATCTATCCAAAAAGTATAACCCAGTCCTTCCTCGGGTCCTTCGGAATAGAAGAACATGCCCCGTTCTGCGGTAAGTTTAGAGGCATCGGGCAATGGAATGATGTATTGGTGCCAGTTGGTGTTTATCTGCAACCCCGATATTGAAGTTTGGTATGGCGATGCGCCCAAGTCGTTGCCGAAACCCACAATATCAAGAGTGGCAGCCTTGGAAGCTTTTGCCCAAAAGGTAAGGGCATTATACCCCGATAAATCGCGCGGGTCGGAGGTAAAATAGGTGCCGCCGGCGTAGGCTCCTGAGGGGTTGTTGTAATTGGGCACTTCAAATTTCATGGAGGCGGCCGTATTGTTGTAGGTAGTTTCTATGTCAACATCAAAAGCGGTAACGAGTGAGCCGCCAAAAGCTGCATAGTTTAACCCCGGGCTAAAAGTATCAATAAATACATCGGGGTTGGTAGAAAATCCGGGAGCATCTAAACCGTCGGTAGTGCGTTCGCAACCGGTGAAAAACAATAAAAGCAAAGTGCAATAAATAAATTGCTTATAACTAGTTAAGATATGTACTTTCATATTGCTGAGTTTTAATTTCCGATACTAAATTGAACGTAAGTCCTTATTTCCCATTCGTTGCCGTTGTCAAAACCAATGGCATCGGGGTCGGGCACAAAATTACCGTTGCTGTCAACTTTGGTTGTAGGGGCGTAGCGCGGCGAGTATTTATTGAGCGAACGCCAGTTGGTTTGAAATCCTATACGGGTAGCAGGCAGGGCAAACCAATCGGGTTTACCAATGGTGTTCGATATATCAAACATCCATTGTACGGGGAAAGTGAGGTTAAAATCCCGATGGTAATCAAATGGTCCCCAATCGTTTATCCGAACAAAGGAGTTGAGTTTCACGGTTTTATATACCATGCGCAATTCTGCTCCGTAGCGGTGAATGGTGCGCACATCGCTTCCATTTGCCTGTGCGGTGCCGCCATATAAATTAGCAATAATGCCAAAATTGGAATTAATTTTAGAAACCAGTCTGGCATTAACCTCCCACAGGTCTTGTGCCGGCGCCGAACCCGGAAATGCAAACAGGCTTCGCCCGTCGGCTAAAATACCAATGGCAGCATCTTGTATAGTAGGTAAATGGCGGTAAACAAAACCGGCGCTAATGGCAAATTTGGCGTCTTCGGTACGGTCGTTATCCCATTCATACATCCATGAGCCGGGTGTGGGGTCGTAGGTGAGCAAAATTTCACCTGCTACCTGTTCTCTGTTTACCCTTACCACAAACGGGTCATCGAGAATATTGCGGGGTCTGGCCGGAGCGGGCACATCAAAAGGTATGGGTCCTTCAATGGGTTTTTGCCATAAGAAATTAGGCGCTATTTGAAGTTTGCCTACTGAGTAGGTAAAACCGGTAAGGGCGTTGTATTGGTTTCCGCTTCCACTGTCTTTTAATCGCCAGCCGGTAAAGGTTTTGGTAAGATCGGCCCCGCCGTTGGCAACCAGCCCCATTACGGCAGATTGACCATACCAGTTAATTTTTTTACCCTTCCATGTGAATTTTACTTTTCCGCCCCAGTTGTCTTCAGTGCCCAATTGGTCTTGGTAAACGTTGTAAGAACCGTCTGCCGCTTCTCTGGCAATTTGAATATCTCTGCCGTTGAGCGGCTGCCCGCCCCAAATACCGCCCAACTCTATGGCTAACTTTCCAAAATTCCGGTTCACATGAAGCGTGGCGCGGCGGGTTAAGGGTTGGGGTACTGCAAAGGAACTTTGCGTATTGCCTATGCCATCAATATCTTCATGAAAAATGCCGGTAACATTAAATTTACCCAGACTTTTGCTGTACTTTA
>NBMY01000124.1 GCA_002212985.1 Sphingobacteriales bacterium TSM_CSS | reverse complement strand
ACCAATTCACTATGCTAAATATTAATCAAATATATGCACATAATATTTATCCTTGACACTCATGTTGATTTTGGTGCACATCAATACTTACGTTTGCCCCAAATTTTCAGGGTAGGCTGTGCTTTTCCCACTCCAAAAACTTAACTGGCAATCATAACTTGTTATGTTTCAAAGCGCAGAAAAAAATTAGGCTAAAGCCTTAAATCCTATTGACATTACCAAACAACATGCTGAAGCCTTTTGCAACTGAATGCATAAGTTACCACTTGCTTCAGCAAGTGGAAGCCAACCAACAAGCCAACTATCACCCCGTTTTACCCCACCCCCCGTTTTTGCAGCATTCCGGTTTCGTGCAGGTAAACTGCTGCAATAAACAACAGCAGCATAGCCACTCTTACTGTAAAGGCAAGCAGGTCATTGGGCAGGTTGACCAACCAAAAATGGTCGGCAATTACCATGGCTGTACCAAGCCCCATATAGGCCATAATACGGGCAGTTTGGTAGGGTACGGGGTAATAGTGCTGCCCGGCAAGGAAAGAGGTAAAGGTCATGGCGGCATAGCAGACCAGCGTTGCCCATGCGGCGCCCATGTACCCAAACCACGGTACTAACAGCACGTTTAGCAGAATGGTTATAAGCGCCCCGCCTACCGATATATACGCGCCTATCTGTGTTTTGTTGGTGAGTTTATACCAGATAGAAAGGTTGTAGTACATACCCAAAAACAGGTTGGCCAGCAACAAAAACGGCACCACCGCCAGCCCTTCCCTGAAAGACTTGCCTATGAAATGCTGAAAAAAATCGAGAAAAAACATAACCCCCATAAAAATAACCATACCGGCAACTACAAAGTATTTCATGGAGTCGGCATACAGTTTTGGCGCGCTTTGCGTTCCCGAATGCGAAAAAAACATGGGTTCTGCCGCAAACCTGAAAGACTGGGTAAACAAACTCATTAATATGCTGAGTTTGTAGCAGGCGCCGTAAACCCCCAACATGGCTTGGTTGGTAGCCATATTGTAGGGCAGCAGGTATTTAAGTATTACGCGGTCGAGCATTTCGTTAACTATGCCGGCAAAACCTACCACTACCAGCGGCAGAGCATAGCGCATCATTTGTTTCCACAGCGCAGCATCAAACCTCAACTGAATTTTCAGCAATTCGGGGAACAGCAGCAGCAAAGTACAAATGCTGGCAATAAGGTTGGCAATAAACACATATCCAATGCCAACATGGGGTTGGTATAACTCACCAATGAAAGCATTATGTTGCGCATGTGCGGGGCAGTACACCAAAAAAAACAGTACCAAAACTATGTTCACGGCAATATTAAACAACCTAATGCCGGCAAACCGCCAGGCTTTTTCTTCATACCGCAGGCGCGCAAAGGGCACGGCCGTCAGCGCATCCAAACCCAGTATAAAGGCAAACCACACAATGTATTCGGGGTGGTTGGGGTATTGAATAAGGGCGGCAATTTGAGGGGCAAACAGGGTTAGTAAACCGGTAAACAGCAAGGTGCTTGCCAGCAACGACCACATAATCGTGCTATATACCCGTTCTGCTTGTTGCGCCTGTTTAATGTATCGGAAAAAAGCAGTTTCCATGCCATACACAAACAACACCATAAAAAATCCCGAATAGCTGTACAATTCGGTAATAATGCCGTAATCACCTTGGTTAAACACCCGCGTAAGCAGTGGCGTAAGCAGGTAATTGAGCAACCGCCCTATGATACTGCTTAAACCGTAAACGGCTGTTTGCCCGGCCAACTTTGCTATAATATCTCTGCTGCGCAACCTAAACAGGTGGTTTTGGTGCAAAATAAATGCAAAGGTACTTTTTTGCTGCATTTATTTATGGCTTCCCTCCGGTATTGCTATATTTACAAACCGCGGCATCTGTGCATAAATGCCAATTTTATCAACATTTTGTCAAACTTATTAACAACTATTTTAGCAAACCTTTTTTTACCGGTTATACACAACCCGTGCACTCAAAACGGGCTTTTCCACAAAGTTATCCACAAAAGTATTGCCTTGCAATATTGTTTCTACTTTGTTTTTCCATAGTCGCCTTAGCAGAAAGATATTAACAAAACAAAAAACAAAATGCGTAATAAATTGATTATCAAAAATTTAGAAAACCATCTTATCCACAAGTTTATCCCAATAATGAATGACCTATTAACCTGCGCCGTGTATAACATAAGATAGCGGGGCTAACTTATCCACAAGCCTTATTTTGTACACATATACCCTCTTGCTGCGGCGGTATTGTACACAGGTTATGCCTGATTTATACACAGCCATATTTATACACTGCCTGCTTTGCAATTCAAAAGTGTATAGTTGCCCAAGTTATTGAAAATGAGCAAATTGCAAGTTGAATTACTTGTGCATAACCCGTTCTCCTGCATAGGATAACCTGTTTGGCAAAAACAAAACTGCAACAGCAATGCACATATCCACAGCCCTTATTACTACTATTAGTTTTTTTTAAAAAAATAATAACAATGATATTATTTACTGTGTGCCGGAGGGAAACATCTTTTACCGGATTTCAAGAACAAAGCCCGCCGGTAAATGTTATTCCAATGGCTTTATTTGCCGCATAAACTCATGCAGAAGCATTATTAGCCTGCCAACAGGAAACCACTATGCCAAACCGCTCAAAATTGCCCTAAAGCCATTTGAGACGATTTATTGCCCGAAAAACAGATTTTTCCTATCTTGCACCTGCTTTAGCGCTCATTTTGTGCATAAACATAGGGTTTTCCACAGGTTTATGTGAATAAACAGGACTTTTACCCAATACCCGTTCGGTTGTTTACATTAATTTTACAATTGCTTTGTATTTGCTTAACAATGCCGCAATTGTGTGTTATTTTGAAACCCGTAGGAAAGCAGTTTTTGTTTTAAAATTTATTTAACATCATAAATCACTCACTATGAAGCATTTAAAGATACTGCTTATTTCTTTGCTCTTTTTGTTACCAAATTTAGCAAAAGCACAGGTGCTAACATGGGAACCCCTGTTTGCCACTGATGCCGACTCTGTTACCATAATATATGATGCCTCGCAGGGTAACGCAGCCTTAGAGGGCGTAGCGCCGCCCATTTATGCGCATACCGGCGTAATTACCAACCTTAGCACCGGACCCAGCAACTGGCGCTATGTAAAAGCTAACTGGAGCACTAACCTGCCCCAATGCCAATTGCAACCCTTGGGTGGTAATCTGTACCAAATAGGTTTTAGAATACGCGAATTTTACGGCGTACCCGAATCGGAACAAATTTTGCAACTTGCCTTTGTTTTCCGCAATTCAAACGGCAGCGTGGTAGGGCGCAATGCCGATGGCAGCGATATATTTTTACCCGTTTACCAGCCCGGCTTATACAGCGCTTTTACCCAACCTGCCAACCGCCCCCTGTTTGTAAACGAGGGCGAAGTATTTAACGTGCGTGTGCAAACCAGCCAAACGGCCAATATTGACCTGCAAATAAACAATACATCGGTAGCCACGGCTTCTACCACCCAGCAGCTCGATTACAGCGTTACCCCTTCGGGAAGCGGGCAAAACTGGGTAAAATCGGTAGTAACCGATGGCAGTACCGAAGTGGTTGACTCCTTTTATTACTACACCATTCCGGCTTCTAACGTGGCCGAACTGCCCGATGGCGTGCGCGACGGCATTAATTATATAGATGAAACCACCGTTACATTGGTGCTGTTTGCACCTTACAAAGAATTTGTGTTTGCCATTGGCGATTTTAACAACTGGCAAATGTCCGATGCCTCCCTCATGCACCAAACCCCCGATGCGCAGCGCTATTGGGTTACCATTACCGGCCTTACCCCGCAGCAGGAGTATGCCTTTCAATATCTGGTAGATGGCGTTATACGCATTGGCGACCCCTATTGCGACAAAATTCTGAACAAAACCAATGATGTATTTATTTCGGAAGAAACTTACCCCGGGTTAATGGATTTTCCGGCGCAGGCGCAAGGCAATATTGTATCGGTACTGCAAACTGCACAGGAACCGTATCCGTGGCAAACCACCGATTATGTGCGCCCGCCCAAGGAAAATTTGGTTATTTACGAACTGCTCATGCGCGATTTCCTGGGTAAACACGATTTTGCCACCCTGGCCGATACCCTCAACTACCTGCAAAACCTAGGGGTAAATGCCATTGAACTGATGCCCGTTATGGAATTTTCTGGAAATCTTAGCTGGGGATACAACCCCATTTACTACTGCGCCCCCGATAAATACTACGGAACCAAAAACGACCTGAAACGGGTAATTGACGAATGCCATGCCCGCGGAATGGCCGTTATATTAGATATGGTACTAAACCAGGCCGATAATGATTGTGCGCTGGTGCAACTTTACCCCAACCTTAACCAAAGTATTTATTTCAACGCCACGGCAACCCACCCGTTTAGCGTGTTTAATGATTTTAACCACGAAAGCGCCGCCACCCAATACTTTGTTGACCGGGTAAATGAATACTGGCTTACCGAATTTAGGTTTGACGGCTACCGTTTCGACCTCTCCAAAGGGTTTACCCAAACCAACAGCGGTACCGATGTTGGCGCATGGAGTAATTACGATGCCTCCCGCATTGCCCTGCTGAAACGCATGTCCGACCAAATTTGGCTTACAGACCCCGATGCCTACGTAATTCTGGAGCATTTTGCCGCCAACAGCGAAGAAAAAGAACTGTCGGACTATGGCATGATGTTGTGGGGCAACCTCAACTACAACTATTGCGAAGCTGCTATGGGATGGCTTTCCAATTCCAATTTCAGCAGCATTTCCTATATTAACCGCGGCTGGACAAACCCGCACCTGGTAGGTTATTTTGAAAGCCACGATGAAGAACGCAGCATGTTCAGAAATCTTACCTTTGGTAATACCGCTAACCCCGATTACAACATACGAACCCTTGGCGTGGCGCTGCGCCGAGTACAGCAAATAGCCGCTTTTCTGTACACCGTACCGGGACCAAAAATGCTGTGGCAGTTTGGCGAACTTGGCTACGATTACTCTATTAACTACCCTACCAATACCGATGCCTCCCGTACCGACCCCAAACCCATACGCTGGGATTATGCAGAGCAACCCGAAAGGCTGAACCTCTATAAAACGTTCAAAGCCCTTATTGGGTTAAGGCAGTACCCTACTTTCCAAACCAACGATTTTTCGGTATCGGCAAGCGGATACGCCAAGCGCATTTACCTCAACCACCCCGATATGAATGCCGTGGTATTGGGTAATTTTGATATTGTTTCGGCAAACGTGTCGGGTACGTTTCAGCATACCGGCACCTGGTACGATTATTTTACCGGCGAAACAATAGACATTACCAATACTTCTACCACCCTCAACCTTGCACCGGGCATGTTCCATATTTTTACCGACCAGCCCCTGCCTACCCCCGAACTGGAGTTTTCCGTAGGCATTGGACCCAATACCGATAACCCCAATAACTATGATTATGCCCTGCAATGTGCCCCCAACCCTGTAACAGATCAGGTGCAAATAAGCTACCAATTGCCCGAAGCCACGCAAGTAAGTCTTAGCGTGTTTACCCTTACCGGACAGTTGGTAAAAACCTTGCACACCGGTTTTCAAACGCCCGGCAGCTACAATTTTACATGGAACACTACCAATAACGGAGGAATGCCCGTTGCGGCAGGTAACTATCTGTTTCGCTTAGAGGCAGGCGCTTATGTAGAAACCGGTAAAGTGGTAGTAGTGCGGTAGCAACAACCAAAAGGTATTATGTTTGGGTTAATGGACATGTGCAGCCATTAACCCAAACTATAACTATTTAGCTACTCCTAAATAAGGAGTACGCATCCTATATTTCATGCGCTCAACAACCGTTGGGGCTTGGCTTTGCACTTCAACCGGCGCAAATATCAATGCCTTAACAAATGAGGGGTACCGGCGAGTTATTGCTTTACTATTTTTGTTATCAGTATTTCCTTATCGGTTTGAATGCTCATGATATACATACCGCTGGCAAAGTCCGATAAGTCTAAGGTTTCGTTTTGGTTGGGATTCGTTTTTTCAAATATGCTGCTACCTTTAATGTCTTTGATTGCCAACTTTTGAATATTGTTTTGTGCAAAATCAATATGTAAAATATCGTTGGCGGGGTTGGGGTAAATTGATATGCCTTTTTGTTGAAGTGTTTCGATACCAACATACGTATTTACCGTAACCACAAAACTGCAGGTTTGGTTATTTCCGGCGTTATCGGTAATGGTCCAACTTATAGTTGTATTGCCTTCGGGAATTTGTGCGCCGGCAAGTGAAAATGCGACCGTGTAAAGATTAATAACACTTGCAATTCCGCAGTTATCAGACGTTAGGGTAGGATCAAATTCAGTACCGTTTACGGTATAAAAATGTGATTGATCTGCATCAACCGTTTGGTTTCCTACACAAGTTATTGTTGGGTTGGTTACATCGTCAATCACCACATTTTGAGTTTGTACAGATGAGGCGTTTCCGCTGTTGTAAATCCATATAACCGTGGTTGTACCTTGCGAGGTAAGGGGCAACGTTACGCTGGGTGTACCAAACACGGTGTTTCCGCAACCGTCTGTGGCGGTAGGGGGTGTTAGGGTTGTTACCGAACATTCTGCCGTAACATCGGGCAGTGTTGCAATAGTAGGAACCGGCGGAGTATTAATATCACATTGTTGATACACTCTTACATGCCCAGCTTCCTCTCCGTTTCCGTTGTTGTATGGTGCGCCAATAGCAAGAATGTTGCCACCGGCATTTAAACTCACGGCAATCCCGGGAAATTGGTTGAGTGGTTCGCCGGCAATAGTGTTGCCTGTTTGCAACCAACTGCCCGAAACGTTTTCATATACGCGCACGCTTCCATCAATGTTACCGATACCTTCTACCCCTCGCGACCCAATAGCCACGATGTTGCCATTGGCATTTAAACTCACAGAACACCCCGATTCGTCGAAGTCATTTTCGCCATAAATATCTTCGCCTATTTGTGTCCAAGTACCCGAAATGTTCTGAAATACCTGCGCAAACCCGGCAGCATTAACTCCCGGCGCTCCAATGGCAAGGATGTTGCCGGTGGCGTTTAGACTGACGGAATATCCTAATAAATTTTCCTGAAAATAGCCATTTATATCCTGACCCACTTGTGTCCAGTTGCCTGAAACATTTTGATATACCCGTACCTGACCGCCAGCAAGGTTTCCGTTATCGCTATTGGCAAATGCCCCAATGGCAAGGATATTGCCAGTTGCGTTTAAACTAACAGAGTAGCCCGATTGGTCGGATGGGTTTTCGCCGACTATATCACTGCCAATTTGTGTCCAATTGCCCGAAACATTTTGATATACCCGAACATCTCCTGCCCATGCTTCGTTTCTCACCGACCCAATGGCAAGGATGCTGCCATTGGCGCTTAAACTTACAGCGTCACCCGAGCGGTCGTCGGCAGCTTGTCCGTCAATATCTTGTCCAATTTGTGTCCAGTTGCCCGAAACATTTTGATACACACGCACATGTCCGGCGTCGGTTCCGTTTCCGTCGTTTCGGGGGGCGCTAACAGCAACAATGTCGCCGCCTGCACTCAAACTTACCGCGCTGCCAAATCTATCGCCAGCAGCTTCGCCGACAATATCGCTGCCTATTTGTGTCCAATTGCCGTCATTGTTCTGATATACCCGCACCTGCCCGTCATCTATTCCAGTTTCGTCGGTGAGAGGTTCGCCTATGGCAACGATGTTGCCGTTAGCGCTCAAACTGACAGAATAGCCTGACCAATTGTCCTCAGTTTCGCCGTCTATGTCAACGCCTATTTGTGTCCAGTTTTGCGCTTTCAAATCATACAATGCTGTAATAAGCAAAAATGTGGATAAAAAGATTGTTTTTTTCATGTTTTAATTTTTAGTAAGAATGCAGAAGATATAGATGGTTCTTCTCATTGGGAGCAATATGTATTATTCTCCATATTTTGGGGAAAGCATGGGGAATAAATTATATGTTTTCCTGAATAAAAAAACGGAAATGTTGCAACGCTCCACCCTGCCTTACAAAGGTAGTTGAAAAAGAAGTAACTGATGACATTTGCATAGACAAAATTGTTGAGGCGCTTTGCAGGGAAATTTTTCTGAGTTTGAAGCCCGCTTGCCTACCCGGCGCTTTATGATAGAATGGCAATGGTTGGCGGTGGGTTAACTAAGTTGGAGTTTGTATTTTTTGGAGCTTCTGGTACAATTTGCATGATG
This sequence comes from Sphingobacteriales bacterium TSM_CSS, assembly GCA_002212985.1. Classification (GTDB taxonomy): domain Bacteria; phylum Bacteroidota; class Bacteroidia; order Chitinophagales; family UBA2359; genus UBA2359. Next base: position 22,769 of record NBMY01000124.1, on the reverse strand, counting down.
GCAAGGTTTAAAGAACAAACTACCCGAACTTGTTTTTCATGCAAGCGTGGGGTACGGCACGGGTACTAAACAAGCAAAGGTAACTGTAATTGAGGAGTTTAAAAAAAGCGATGGTTCGGCAGTTGCCTTAACCACCCGAACTGTTTTTATAACCCACAAAGATTTTTTCGTTTTCTATGAGCGACATTTTTTTAATATCAATTTCATTTTGCAGGTTGGCGGCGGTAAAAACGGCTATGGTAAAGCCGGCATTCTGAAGCCGGTTAAGGTAATCGTGCCCATAAATGCGCACATGGTCAAACTGCCCGAATTGGGTTTCGCGGTCGGCGGGGTGGGTTATGGCGGGGTTTTCTATGGTATGCTCTAATGCTTCGGCAAACGGAACCTGTAAGATTGCCTGTCCGCCGGGTTTTAGTACTCGGTAGAGTTGGCGCATGGCAAGGCCATCGTTGGGTATATGTTCCAGCACGTGGTTGCACAAAATGATGTCGAAAAACGCATCGGAATAGGGAATATCGGTAATATCCATTTGCACATCGGCCGCACCGGGGTTTAAATCGGCATTAATATAATTGAGTTGCGGGTGCTGTTTGAGTACCTTTTTCAGGTTTGCTTCGGGTGCAATGTGCAGCACATGCAGGGGTTTTTCAGAAAAGATGCCGGTTTTTTGTTTCAGATAGCAGTACAGCAACCGTTCGCGGTCTTTAGAGCCGCAGCCCGGGCAAATACAATTGGTGCGGTAGCCGCCGCCAATAACGCGGTATTGGTTTAAGACAGGCAGGTTTTTACCATCGGGTAAAAAGCGGCTAAAGGTGTTTTTGCAAAACGGGCAGTAATAGGTATTTCCGCGCAGGGTAATTCGGTAATAAGCCAATTTTACCTTATAAAACAGCCGTTGCAGGTGGTGGTAAAGGGTGAGCGCTGTGGGTGGTATAAGCTTTTTAAGCCATTCTTTTTGCCGTCGGGAAAACATGGTTTGCTGTTATGAGCCGAATGATTATTTGGTTTTTTCCACTTCCAGGCCGGCATCCAACCATGCATCCATACCGCCTTTCAGTTCCATAACGCGGGTAAAGCCCATTTTTCGGAGCATGTTGTAGGCATCGTGGCTGCGCCCGCCTTTGGCGCAATACACCATAACCGGTTCGCTTTTTTTCAGTTTTTCAAACTGAGCTTCTACGTTTCCGGCATCAAAATCAATGTTAATGGCGCCTTTAATTTTACCTGTTTCGGCAATTTCCTGCGGGGTGCGAAGGTCTATGAGGTTTTTTTCTTTGGTTTCATTTACCTGCTGCTGAAACAAAACCGGCGGCAACTGACCCGATATGCCGCTTACATAGCGGTATTTAGGTTCATTGGACTGGCTGTTGTTGTTGGTTTCTTGCTGGTTGTTGGTTGAAACACTGCCGCCGTTGTGAGATGCTGCTGTTTCCTGATTATTTGTGTTTTGTGTTTGTTGTTGGCCGGTTTCACCGGTTTGGCAGGCGGTAAACCACAGGGCAGAAATTGCAAAAACGGCGGTTATGCAGTATGCTTTCATTGTTATTAAAGGTTTGCTTAAATTTATGGTAAAGAAAAAAATTATGTTATAAAAACGCCCCTTGGCATGTATAAGTTGGCCGAAGTTAAAAAATACAGGCCGGTTAAAAAATAAAAACGGCAGCACAGCGCGCTGCCATGATGCCGTTTTTGCAAGCGGGTAACGATGGTTGTTACTAAAAACAACTGGTTACCACAGAGGTTATGGCCGGGAAAGATTGCACCTGTGAAATGCTGGTTTTACCTATATTGCTGCCGGGCGACGCTGCCGATGTTGCCGTAGAAATGTAGGCATTGTAATCGTGATAGGTTACATAGGTGTCAAAATTTAAATCGGCCTTGGTATATACTTTTACCGTAGGATTGGTAGCGGCAAAAACGGTGTTAAAATCGGTCGCATTAATAGAGCCGTCGGTGTTCATATCGCCGGCATACATGGCGTAAATGCTGTATTCATCGCCAATTACGTTAGAGTCGGGGTCAATGGTTTCAATAAATTTGGTTTGACCGCTACCCTTTACCTGTCCCGAAGCCGAACTGAAATTATAGACGGTGGTGCTGGAAAGGTAAATAGGGAAAGCGCTCATAACCGCCATGTGGTTTCGGCTTCTTATAATAATGTAGTAGTTGTTGTTGGGCAGCAGACCGCCAACGGTAAACTGTGAGCCATCGGCATTGGCAACGGTTCCGTCGCTGAGTACAATACCGGCTTTACGGGCATGAGCCAGGCTGTTGTTGAGCGAGTTGCGAAATTCGAGCAGCACCCAGTCAACGGCATTGGCAGGCAGTAAAGAGGCGTTGGCAACGCCTTCGGTACCGGTGTAGTTAATGGGCGGTGCGGTAAACGGCTGCGAGGTGGGCAATACACCGGCGGTGCGCAGGTTGGTTTTCATGGTACCGGTGCCGGGCAGGTAAGCGCCCTCCAATATTACTTTTACTTTAACCACTAAGTTAGGCAGGCTTGCCGGTATGGGCGTATGTGTACAACCCAATAGTTCGCTTACGCCGTCAATGGTATTGGCCAAGCCGTCGTTGCAAATAAGGCAGGATATACTGTCCATTAACCCCTGGCAGCCACTGTCCCATGTATTTTGGCAGCAAAAACCGTCAAATTGAAAAATTTCAAAAAGTGCGCCGTTTACCAATGGCCGGGGTATATTGTTCACAAACTGAACGGGCGGATTTGGACCCGGCGGCGGGCTGGCGCTGCTGTATGAATTACATACTGCCCCAAAACAAAGCGGCACAATAGACCAATCGGTAACGCTTTGCGGAGCACAGCCGGTGGGGGTACAGGTTTCAACGTAGCAGTCGGTATCTAAGTTGCTGTTGCCATCGCAGTTGGTGCGCAGCAGGGTTACACAATATGCGTCAAACTGGTTATTGCAGCAGTAGGGATCGGCCGCCAATACGGCATTCATACAAGGGTATGAAGCAGGAAACGGCGGCGGATAGGCAGAACTATAAGATGGGCACGAAGAAGTTTGTGCCTTCAAGCCGGCGCCGGGCAGCAAAATGCAGACTAAGCCAAGTATCAACAATACGGGCAGGTTGTGTATTTGTTGTTTCATATTCTTATTATTGTAAGGTGATGTTACGTACAAGAGCAATATTAAAGGTAATAAAATTAGGCGCTAAAAAACGGACTATTTGTCAAAGAAAGGTACAAATTCGGGATAATATTCGGGGTGTTGCCGCATATAGGTTTTGCGGTCTTCCGAAAAAGTTTTCCACCATTCTTCGGGTGTTTTGGGTGTTTCGGGCGATTCGGTATCAATGGCAGGCAGTTGTTGGTTGGTATGGGTAATGGTTCCTTCGGGTTCCATATTGGGTTCGGCAGTAATAAACGGTTTGTAATACGGGTATATGTCGGGATTTTGGCGCAAATAGTTGCGTCTTTCGGGCGAAAAACTGCGCCAGCGCTCTTCGAGCGACATATTTTTAAAATCTTCGTAGTCAACCTGTTTGGCAGGCTGTGTACCGGCAACTTTTATTTCATTACCGTTTGCTGTCTGGCTGTTGTTTGATGTGTCTGTTTTGTCTTTGGCAACATTACAGGCGATTATGGTACCCAACAGCAGTACCAGCAGCAGTACTGTGTTATAGCGTTTATACAATTTAAGCATGGTGCAGCAATTTTTTAAGTTTGGCAGGCAGGCTGCAAGTTTTCCTTATCCCAAAGGAACAAAAAAGCAAAATTAATAGTAAGCTATGCGCAAAGTTAGGCATTAATTGCCTCATTAAGCCATTGGGCAGCAATTTTTTGTTATTTTTGCCCATATTGTGTTATAAAAAAACAAGGCAAAATTCAACTCACCCCAAAAATTATAAAGGTATGCGGCTTTTAAAACCGGAATTTCACGTAAAAATTGTGCTGTTTTTTGCAGCATTTTTAACCTTTTGGCCCCTTGCAACTGCACAGGCACAAAAGAGCGGTAAACCTGCCAACCTTTGCGGAATGGTTTTTGACTTAATTTTAAATACAGATGACGAAGATAACCCCTTTTTTGATGAACCGCTCAACCAGCCCGATTTGCTGACCCTGTTTTACACACAGAGAAACTGTACACCGGCTTGGTACAACCCCACCGACTCTTTTGCCCGCTACCGGCAAATGCACACAATTTTGCAGGAACAAAGCTATTTATTTTCTGAACTTCATATAGAAAAAACCGAAGCCCGATACGCCGAAATTGAAAGCATTTACCTGCCCATAGGCCTGTTTTATTTTGACGAAACCGGCGAGTTTGACATTATGGTATCTGATGCAGCGCTAACTCTGGCCTATAATTTAAGCCGCCCCATTACCGGTTCGCAACCCCTGCAACTGCCTGTAATGCTGGAAGAGGCGTTGGAAAAAGGAACATTGGAAACATTTTACCGACAGTTGGAACAGGGCAGGTGGCCGGGTAAAAAACCCGATGCAGCCGTTGCCGATACCGTTAAAGCGCCCCTGCCACCCGCCGGGGCAGATAAAACCACCGCCAAATTACAGCAACAGGTAAACGACTCGGCATTGTATAAACTGGTTATGTCTTTAACCACCCCGCCCCGAAAAAACACCTTGTTGGGAGATATGGTGTTAAACCCCGATTTGGTAGCCGAATTTTACCGCCGAAGCAATTTTACTGCCGCATGGCATAACTCCGCCTTAAAACCCGATGCCACCACTATTGAGCAGTTGCTGAAAGCCCTGAATACCGCTGCCGATGAAGGACTGGAACCCACCCAATACCACGCCACCAAAATTAACACCCTTTGGAATGCCGTAAAAACCGGAAGCGCGCCACCCGATACCTATCCGTTTGAGGTGTTGCTGACCGATGCAGCCCTGCACTACGGCGCTCATCTTAACTGGGGAAGGGTAAACCCAAATACCATGCCCTTCAGGTGGGATTTTGAACGCGAACCAACTAACCTGCCCGCCATGTTGCAAACCGACATGGGCAAAAAAAATGTAGCCGAATTTTTTAATAAACTGAAACCGCAGCATCCGCAATACCAACAGTTGAAAAACGCCTTGGCCGAATACCGCCAAAAATTGGCCGACGGCATTGCTTATCCCATTGTGCCCGAAGGCGCCGGCGCACTTAAACCCGGTATGCGCGATAACCGGGTTGCCGCCCTGCGCTTACGGCTGGCCGAAGAGTATTTGGTGCCCCAAAACCAATTTAACGACCTGCTGAACCCCGCCGATACCCTTAAATCCAAAAACAAACTTACAGCAGCCGACAGTACCTTTAACAACAACCTGTACGATAAGCAATTGCTTGCTGTGGTAAAACTGTTTCAGCAACACCACGGATTGGAACCCGATGGCGTTATTGGACGTCAAACCTTGTTGCTCTTAAACGCATCGGTAACAGACCAAATAGACCAAATTCTTATCAACCTTGAAAAATGGCGCTGGCTGCCCAATTACTTAGGCGATAAATACCTGCTGGTAAACATTCCGTCTTTTTTGTTAAGGGTGTATGAACCCGGAAACAGTCTGGTACTTACCAAACGCGTGGTTACCGGCGCTGTTGATACCCCAACTCCGCTTTTTAGCGAGCAATTGCTTTTTATTGAGTTTAACCCTCTGTGGGGAGTGCCTTTTAGCATTGCTACCAAAGAAATATTGCCCAAACTAAAGCGCAACCCGGGCTACCTCAATGCCCACGACATGGAACTCTACTCGGGTGAAGGTAAAATAAACCCGTATAAAGTAAATTGGGCAAACGTATCGGCCAAAAATTTCCGATATACCATACGCCAGAAACCCGGCGACAACAACGCCTTGGGGGTGGTAAAATTTTTGTTCCCAAATCAATATGACGTGTATCTGCACGACACGCCTTCCAAAAGCCTGTTTGCAAATGCCCAACGCGCATACAGCCACGGCTGCATAAGGCTTGAAAAACCCTTAGAGTTGGCAGAATACTTGTTAAGTCCTGATTTTAGCCCGCAAAAAATTGCCGATATTGTGGCAAAAGGAAAAAACAAACGCCTGTATATACCGGAGCCACGATCAATTTATATTTTGTACTTCACCGCATGGGTAGAAGAAACCGATAATGCTATTTACTTTTATCCCGATGTGTATGGCAGAGATAAAAATCTGCTTTACCAGTTTTAATGGCATCAGGTAACATGCGGTATAACAGGTAATTTATTTGAACAATTTCCTGATACGCTGTTTGAAATGCAAAAAACCCTTTGCAATTAAATATTGCAAAGGGTTTAAGTTGCGGTCCGGACGGGACTCGAACCCGCGACCTCCGCCGTGACAGGGCGGCATTCTAACCAACTGAACTACCGAACCATGCTCTCCTTTCCGAAAGCGGATGCAAATATAAATCGGTTTGTTTTAACTACAAATTATTTACCCAAAAAGTTTCAAAATTTATTTTAGCGGTTAAAAAGGTAGTTATAACTCTGTGCCGCCGCAGCGCAGCCAATCTTCCCATGTATCTACATCACTAAGGGCAGGGAGCATAAAATAACGCAACCCAAGCTGTTGTATAGTTTGCAGGGTTTCGGCAAGCAGGTTGCTGTTGCTCCAGGGTTTGTTTTCAAACATGGGGGCGTACAGTTGTTTCATGCCAAGCAAGTAATAGCCGCCATCGGTTGCAGGGCCAATAACCACATCGGCATTATCTAATTGTTCAAAGGCCATAAGCAGGTGTTGTGTTTGCAATTGCAGGCAGTCGCTGCCAATAATTACCGCCTTGCGGCAGTTGCGGGCAAACGCAGTGGCAAAGGCATTGTGCATGCGCTGCCCCAAATTGGCGCCGCTTTGCAGGTGTTTTTGATACAGGGTGTGTGTCCATGCATCTTCCAATGGTATAAAACTATCATAAAACACCCATTTATTACAGGTCAGCCGCCGCGTTACTTGTCTGGTATGTTGCAAGAGCAGTTGGTAAACCGCCAGCGCACGTTCATTGCCCGCTGTGGAAGCAATTCGGGTTTTCACCTTGCCCAAAACCGGGTTTTTCACAAAAATGAGCAGGTTGTAGGTCAAAAGGGTTTATTAATATTTGTAGTACAACATATTTTCATTTCCCGCCACAACTCCCGGCCCAATACGACATACAGCAGGACATACTCTATGGCTATAAGCCAAAGGTTTTCTGTGTAAGCCGTTGTATGGTAAGCAGCATAGCTTAGCAGTGCCACCCCCGACCACACTATGGCAAAGCGGTATGGGGTAAACACACAAAGCGCCACTAAGGTTGTAAGATACCATGGGTGTACTGTGGTACTCAAGGCAAAGTAAAGAAACAGGGCAAACAGTAAAGTTTTCGGCAGGGTTTTAGCACTTACCTTTTTTTCTGAGAAAGCCAGCGCAACAATGGCGGCAAAGGTGACGGCGGCCAACAGTTTGCCTGTTGTTTGTATAGTATTGTAACCGGTAAATACATAACCCATTGCGCGTAGCAAGTAATAAATACCGGCATTAAACTCAAACCGGCCAAAGTACAGCCTTGTGCTGCTAAAGAGGGCAACGGCAGTTTGAGGTTCAAAAAACGGCAGAAAACAGGCAGCAATTACCAATGTTGCCAACATGGCAAACCAAGCGGTTTTTTTAAACCCAATGCGACGGGGTAAAAAGAGTAAAAATAGCAGTGGTAGTAGTTTGCTGCATACAGCCAACCCCCAAAATAAACCCGATTCCACGGGTTTATTGCACACACTAAGGCAATAAACCCATGCCAGCAAGAAGAAAATAAGCGCGCCTTCAAAATGCAGATTTCCCGAAATTTCGGCAATAGCCAGCGGGTTTAGAGCATATAACAAGGTTCGTTTTTCGGGCAAGCGCAGGTTTTTCAGCAGTTGGGGCATTAGCAGCAGGGTGCCGGTTTCAAACAAAAGCAGGCAACTTTTCATTACCGCCACTGCACCGCCCGTGCTTGCCGGAAACAACAACGCGGCAAGGTAAAATACAACCTGGCAAACCGGCGGGTACACGGTATAATACAGTGGCGAGTTTAGTTGTTCGTACAGCGCGCAATCTATGCCGGGCGGCGCGGCCAAGGTTTGGTTTACATAGTCTATAGGTAAGGCTGCAAAGGGGTTTATACCATGCAGCAGCAGGCGGCCGTCCCACATAAAGCGGTAAAAATCATCGCTCAGGTTGGGTAAAGAAAACAACAGCAATGCCCTGTAACCCCAGGCTGCCGCCCATGCAAGCCGGTATTGCGCCGGTGTTTGTACCAGCAGGTAAATGCCGCCATAAAAAGCAAACAAAATGGCAAACAACACCCATACCTGCAATGTGTTACTGCGCAAAGTAGGATAACACAGCAGCCAATAAGCAACCCCCGATGCAGCTAACAGCGCCGCCAGCCTCCAAAAGCGCTTTGGTGCAGGTGGTAAGGTAAAAACCGGTGCAGGCAAAATGTGCATTGTTTGAAGTTGTATGGGTTGTAAAATGCAATAAAATCAGAGTGTAGCAACAAGTTTGCAGGTTAGCGTAACAGCAAGCCGAATTTTTGGACATTAATTTTACCATTTTTGAAGCAAAATTGGGTAAAATCTAATACTTTTGAACAAACAAACGTATTTTTTATGGCAACCCTCAACCACGACGAATTGGGTATTTACTCCAGTGTGCCTGCAAGTGAGCGGGCAGTACAGCGGTTAACCAAAGTATTGTACTACCTGTTTTTGCACCCAACTGCTATTATCATAGGAGATATTGTTTGGATTTTGGCCGGCATTGCCGTGGTAAGTTGGGCATTCAGGCAATCGGGCAGTATCGGGTGGTCCTTGTTGTTGTCGGTGTTGCTTGCCGGGGTGGCCTATGGGTATTCAGTAATGCTTAACCGGTATATTTTCCCTTGGTTTTTGGCGCTGTTTTTTGGTAAACCGGTGTTTGGCAGGCTGGGCGGTATGGACAGGCTTAGTTTCTTTACCCTACTTAAAACTGCCCAAAAAATGCGTATAGATATAAAAGATACCGATAAACCGCTTACCCAACAGTTTTGCGAATTAGACAACGACCTTACCGAAGCTATGTTTAAGGAACGCTATTTTACCTTGTATGCAGAACAGGCGCAAAAAGAAGGCATTGACCTGGAGGCAGAATGGAAAAATTTGTGGGAAAACAAAATACTGCCGGTAGGAACCGATAATATTACCTTTTCAAAAGCCCGCCTGCCCGAAAACCTTGCTTTTAGAATGATGCCCCTTAAATTGCAGTTTGCCACTGCCCTCATTAGTCCGTTTATTAAGTTTTTTCAGCTAATAGGCATCTGCCTGCTTGCAGCATACCTAACCAAGTTTTTACCCCTGCTAAGTGTTATACAGGTGTTGGTGGCGTTAAACCTCATCTTGTCCGTATTTTGGTATATGATTTATTCCTATAACATGTCCGAAGTGCAATTGCTCGTGCCCGATGAATCGGTATTATCGCCCGGCTTGTTTCAACAGTTTGCCACCCGAATGCAAAGCATGGAGCATAAAAGCCTTCGCCCCATAAACATTACCGTTGAAAACAGCTTTTTTACCGATATCAGAAGATACCAACTGCGTTATATTATTTGCTTTACCCTTTTAAACAGCATTTTCGTTTTGCTTATGTTGCTGGTTTCGTATCTGGCACACTTGACGTTGGGCGAGATAAACGACTACGCCTTAAAATGGTATTTACCTTTTGCCGCAGGTGCATTGATGCTGCCCGTTGCTTTTTATATAGGGTTTTATTTTATTTCCATAATTATTCAACATTTTCGCAAAGTATTGGGTTCATTGTTGGTAGGCATTACAACGGCAGTTTTACCCTTTTTTATATACTACCTCATTAAAGGGCAGTTTCAGATAAGCGAAGTGCAAAACGGTATTTGGGCAGCGTTATCGGGCATTACCACGGTGCTAAGTACCATTGTAGCCTCGCAGTTTAAAGAAATTCTGGAAAGCGAGCCCAAAACCAAAAAAAGTAAACAGGAAGAAGCCGAAGAGGGATAAGTATAAATGTTGAAGTATGTCGCATGGTTCAAAAACAGTGTTTAAACCTGTTTTGCCCGAATGATATTGTTTTCTAAAAAAATACCAATCTTGAAAAACCTGTTTTTTGCTTTGAAAATCAACAGTAACAGTGTGCTGCTTCGGGCATTGCTTGCAAGTTGTTTAACTTTTCAAACTGCCGTTGCAGATACTTTCAGAATTTTAAACAACGATCGCGAATCGTTACAATGCCGCATAGACCTTATTGAACAGGCAAACAAGGAAATACTGCTTTCTTATTTTATTGTAAACGACGATTTGGTGGGCAAAGCCCTGTTTCAATTGCTGGTGGAGGCGGCACAACAGCGTCGGGTAAAAGTTTGTTTGCTTATAGATGCCGTAAGAAGCCGTATAGCCCGGCCAACAATTGCTTTTCTGGAAGAAAACGGGGTGGAAGTGCAGGTGTTTAATCCTGCCCGGCTCTTTAAACCCCGAAGCATTACCCACCGCCTGCACGATAAAATTTTTATGACCGATGCCAGAAATTGTATAACCGGTGGACGCAACATAAAACGCGATTACTATGAACTGGGTGAGCAATTTAATTTTACCGACCGCGATGTGCTTATAGAGGGCAACAATGCCATATATATTGCCCGAAACCATTTTTACAGCATTTGGAACAACCGCAAACTGTCTTTTAGGCGAAAGGTAAAACCCATTTCCGACACACAAAGAAAACACATTGCCGCAGAATTAGTCCAAGCCCTCAATACCCTGCAACAAACAGGAGTTATACACCTCAAAACCAATACACAGTGGAATGATGTGCCGCCAACAACCGCGCCCGTGCAGTTTGCACACGATGATTTTTACAAAAAAAAGGGCAATAAAATTATTGAAACCGATAAAAAAGACCTGGGTAGTACCAATGCTTTTTTGAACCTCATCAACAACGCCCGCCAAAGTGTTATTATTGAAAATGCCTATATTGTTCCAACGCCAAAAATGAAACGCACTTTGCGCAGAGCAGTGAAAAGGGGTATTTATATACGTATGCTCACCAATTCCGAAGCAACTAATGATGTAATGCTGTCGCACGCAGCCTACCTCATTGGCCGTAAAGAACTGCTTAAAATGGGTATTGAAATTTGGGAATATCAGGGTCCTAAAATGTTGCACACCAAAGCTGCCGTTATTGACGACACCATTTCGGTAATTGGAAGCTACAACCTGCACGCCGTTTCGCAAAAATGGACGACCGAAGTATTTGCCTGGGTAGCCGACCCGCAAATAAGCAGGCAACACCGCGCCATTATGGATAACAACCTGCTTTCGGCTGTGCAAATTGGCTGCAACAACCGCCCCACTCCCGCTACCGCTTCAAGATTGAAAAAACCCGACTTCAACCGCCGCCTGCGCACCTTTTTGGCCCGCTATACTGTGGCATACCTCCTCAAAATAATTTAATGCCGGGGTAGAAAAAATATATCCGGCTTTCCACACCTGAAAAATTGGATTTTGATTATCAGAACTTTACAACTTTTTAGTAAAGTTTATGCTATTTATTAGAATGCTTAATGCTCTGTAAAAATCAGTTGCAGATAATTATTTTCTTGGGCGCGAAAAGTGAGTTTTATGATTATACATGTTTAAATAAGTGCAAATATGCTACATTCAACGTATTTTGCAGATTGTATTAATTTTAAATGTTATTGCCCGAAGGGAATAAAAACATAAAGTATTTTTTGAAAAATATTATACTTATAGCAACACTATTGGCAGCACACTGTCTTTTGTCCATGGCGGCATGGGTGGTTCGGGAGTTTCGGCAGAGTAGCTTTCTTTAATAATTCCAAATATTACAGGTGTTTTGCAGGGCAACGGCGGATAGCCTGTGTAACCGTCTGTAAGTACCAAAACAGAATCGGGCGGGGGTTTAAGAGCCAGGGCGGCGGTAATGCCGGCCACCATATCGGTACCGCCGCCGCCTTGCAGTTGTTTTATTTTAAAACGGTCGGCAGGTTTGGCTACGGTAATGGGTTTATATGCTTTTGCATCGCACGGAATAAGGGTAACCGGTATTTGAAACGCCTCTAAAACGGCAAATACCTCTGCCAATGCCTGCGCTATGTATTCGTTTGACATAGAACCCGATGTATCTATAACACAAGCTACGCGCGGCTCCATATTGCCGCTGAGGGTGGGGGGCAAAATGGGTAAATACTGCGCCTGCCGCCTGCTGGGGCGGGCAAACGAGTAATTGAGGCGCATACCCAAACCTTGGGCAATGGCTACACTCATGCGTTTTTTGAGTATCTGCCGCCAGTTTATTTACGGTTTTAACACCGCCTCTGCCCACCGCGACCACCCCTCCGGAATATTGCCTTGTCTTTTTGCTTCCTTATCTATTTCTTCTGCCACACTGCGTCTAACCACCTGTTTTTCCAACTTGCTCAACTCCTGCGCTGCTTGCTGCGCCTCGCTTTTGCCCAGTTCCCACTCGCGGGGTTGGCCGTGTGTGCCGCTGCCTTCATCGCCCAAACCCTGTTGGTGTTGTTGTATAAGCCGTTGCCCTAAAGCAGCATTGCTCGACAACTGACGGTAATACCACTCGGCAATTTGACCTTCGGGCAGTTTAAAATCTTTGAGAAAAATGCCTTTAAATGCCACCGGCGCTTGGGTGCCTTGCCACCGGCTGTCGTTAATTTCTAAATCGGCGGCAATGTTCCACAACTGGGCATCGGCATTAAATTCTAAGGCGCGCTCGGCATGTTCGCGCAAGATGTGCGATATTTCGTGTACCCACAAAAAAGCCAACTGTTTCAAGGCATCTTCTTTGCTGCCGGCAGTAGTATAGATAAGGGCAACTGCCTTTGGGTTAAAAAATATATCCATATTGGTAGAAATAGCGGCTACCGGCACTGCCTCCGTAAGGCAAATGCGGCACCGGAACAAGGCAGGCGAAAACCAGGGTAATTGCTCTGCCGTATAGGCACGGGCAAAACGAAGGAGGTTAAATATTTCTATGTTGGTCATAAAGGGGCAACCTGTTTTTTTGACTTAATTTGCTCAATGGCTTTTTGCATGGCGCGTATGCATCGGGTATTGGTAGTTTCTTTGGCAAGCGCTTAAGGGCAGCAGCATTGCCCATAGCGCCCAGCACCTCGGCGCAATGCCGCCGCTTAATTACATCGGTACTTTGCAGGTTGGTAATAAGCAGGGGCATTGCTGTTTCGCCAAAGTTGGTTAAGGCATCTACAGCAGCCCTGTGCACATTGTAATCTTCATCCTTCAAAGCCATGATGAGTGGTTTTACGGAGCGGGTATCACCTATTTTGCCCAAGGCTTCGGCAGCATCCTTGCGCACCCAGCTATCATCATCCTTCAAAGCCATGATGAGTGGTTCTACGGCGCGGGCATCACCTATTTTGCCCAAGGCTTCGGCAGCATTCTTGCGCACCCAGCTATCATCATCCTTTAAAGCCATGATGAGTGGTTCTACGGCACGGGTATCACCTATCTTGCCCAAAGCTTCGGCAGCAGCCCTGGGCACTTCGTAATATTTATCCTTCAAAGCCATGATGAGTGGTTCTACGGCGCGGGCATCACCTATCTCGCCTAAGGCATCGGCAGCAGCACTGCTCATATGATCATCATTATCCTTCAAAGCCATGATGAGTGGTTCTATGGCAGATTTTCCAATTTTAACTAAGACTTCGGCAGCATCCCTGCGCACATAATTATCTTCATCCTTCAAAGCCGTGATGAGTGGTTCTAAGGCGCGGGCATCACCTATCTCGCCCAAGGCTTGGGCAGCAGCAGCCCGGCGTAAATCCTTTTCTTCATCCTTCAAAGCCGTGATGAGTGGTTCTACGGCGCGGGCATCACCAATTTTGCCCAAGGCATCGGCAGCAGCCCTGCGCACATTGTAATCTTCATCCTTCAAAGCCATGATGAGTGGTTCTACGGCAGATTTTCCAATTTTAACTAAGACATAGGCAGCATTCCTGTGCACATCATTATCTTCATCCTTCAAAGCGATGATGAGTGGTTCTACGGCGCGGGCATCACTTATTTTGCCCAAGACTTCGGCAGCATCACTGCGCAAATAATAATCCTTACTGGCAATTAAATCATAATACAATACAGGTAACTGTATGTTTTCGGGTGTGTTAGTGGGTAGGTATAGGTTACTGCTATTGTTAAAAATACATTGGCTTTTTATGATAGCCTGTGAGCTAATTACTCAATCCGCTAATTCAAGCGCGTATGGGTGGCTTGGGGAGACATTTAGTTTGTATAGTTCTTTACCATGCCGCAGGGCCATCAACTGCTGCATAACCGGCTGCCAGTAATCGGGTACTTTTACTGTTTCGTTATCGGGCAGGTGGGCAGACAGCATCAGGCGGTAGGGCAAAAATTCAATTTCTGCCTTTATCTGTTGGTTTTGCTCCTTATCGTACATCATTTTCAGGGCGGTTTTGGGCAGTTCCAGTACAGGGCATTGGTACGCCAGCAGTTCACCAAATACGGTGAATTGTAAAAACAGTTCAAAGGTATCTACCCCTGTGATGGGCAGTTGTACGGTGGTTTCACCTATGTATTGTGCGGGCAGGGTGGTGGTGTGTAGGGTGGGCATGGTGGGGGATTTTGTTTGTCGTTTTGGGTGGCGGCGTTGTTGGTGCGTGTAGAGACGCGATTTATCGCGTCTGAAAATACGCATTGTGTCTGAAATAGGTGTTTTACAATCAAAAATTTCGGGTTTTTATTTTGGGTGGTGGTGTGTTTGTTGGCGCGGGTAGAGACGCGATTGAAAAGGAAAAAGGGAAAATGGGTGGAAACGGTGTTGGCGCGGGTAGAGACGCGATAAATCGGCGTCTCTACGACGACGGTTGCCGAATGGTTGGTTATTTGGGTGTTTGTGTGTTATTTGGGGTAAAATTTATCATTCTGCCAATTTTCGGGGTTGGTTTCTATGTAGGTTTGTATGCGTTCAAAAGATGCTGCACTGCGAATGATATGGTCATGAAAACGGGATTGCCACCCAAAACCGGCATTCATTTGTCGAATTTCAAAGGTACAGCGCCCTTTATACCAATTGAGTATTCGCGAGATATTTTCGTGCAACATTGGGTTTTTGTCTCCTGTAATGCCGCCGCGTTGGGGTGGTTTGGTTGTTGTTGTTGGTTGAGACGCGTTGAATCGTGTTTCTACGTTTAATTCCTTTTCAATTATCAGAATTCCGTGTGTGTGATTGGGCATTACCACATAATTACCCAATTCAATAAACGGATAACGCTGGGGAATTTCTAACCAAAATTTTTCTGCCAATTTTCCTGCATCATTCAACAGCATAACCCCATTTTCAATTTCGCCGAAAAAAAGTTGCCTGTGGGCGGTGCATATGGTAATAAAATAGGCACCGTTGCTGCCATAATCCCAGTTTTGTAATCGGGCAGATGGTATTCGGTATTTGTTTCGGTATTTGTCCATGTTTTTAATGGTTTTGGGGTGGTGGCGGTGGTTTAGTTGAGGTTTGGTTGGGGGTAGAGACGCCGATTTATCGCGTCTCTACAGGGTTTCTAATCAACAATTTGGGGTTTGTAATCGGTCCTAGGTATGCTGTTTTTTTTTGGTATTTTTTGGGTGGTTATTGACGTCGGGGATGCGGAGGAGACGCGATAAATCGGCGTCTCTACAGGGTTTCTAATCAACAATTTGGGGTTTGTAATCGGTCCTAGGTATGCTGTTTTTTTTTGGTATTTTTTGGGTGGTTATTGACGTCGGGGATGCGGAGAGACGCGATAAATCGGCGTCTCTACAGGGTTTCTAATCAACAATTTGGGGTTTGTAATCGGTCCTAGGTATGCTGTTTTTTTTTGGTATTTTTTGGGTGGTTATTGACGTCGGGGATGCGGAGGAGACGCGATAAATCGGCGTCTCTACAATGCAATTTTGTTTTATGCGCTATTTTTTTTCAAAAATATCTACAAACTCTGTCAGTCCTTCGTCGGAAAATAGGATTTTAAGGGTTTGCAGCAGGTTTTGCCGTTCTTGGAGGCTAATTTGGCGAGCGGCATCCATGGCTATTTGAAGCAGGTTGTTTTTAAGGGCTTTTTTGAGCGATACATAAATTACATCGCGGCGGTTGTTGTTAAAAACGTCTTGCGTAAGTTGCAGGTATATTTTGGCGGCGGGCAGCAGTTGGGCGGGTTGGTTGTAGCGGCGTTCTATGGCGGCATTTAACGAACCAAACAACACAAATAACTCGCTATCGTTGAGGTCTTTTATTTTTACGGCAATACTGCCGTTCAGTACTGCATCGGGCTCGGGCAGGCGCAGTTTGCTGATGAACTCTATAAAAGGCAGCGCAACCGAGTCGCCAAGACAACCGCTCAGGAGTTCGTAAAACACGGTGTCGCCTTTGGCGCGCGGTTTGGGCGCTTTACCCAACACATCGCACGAAGCCATGAGGGTGGTGGCAAAATCCCATGTGCGGGGGCTGGCAAAGGCGTGTTTGTCGGCTTCGGGGCTGGTGCGCAGCAGGTTGGGTGCGGTTTTCAAAAATGCTAAGGTGCGCAGTTTCCAGTAGGGCAGCACTTTGGCATGTTGTTCGGCATCAATTAGGGGCAGTTGGGTGGCAGCAAAGCCGTTTTCCAGCGCATCGAGGTATGTTTGTGTGGGTAAATCCCAGTTAAGGTGTACAAAGCGGTTACGCAACGGAGGGGATAAATCCCATCCGCCGGTCATTAAATCGGGCGGGTTGGCGGCGGCAACAATGCGTATGCGGGGCGGCAATTGGTGGAAACCCACTTTGCGCTCCAATACCACCCGTAGCAGGGCAGCCTGTACGGCGGGCGGGGCAGTGGTCAGTTCATCGAGAAAAAGAATGCCATCGCCGTTGGTTTCAAACTGTTTTACCCACTCCGGTACGGCATAGTGTACCGCGCCGTTGTGGAAAACGGGCAATCCCGAAAAATCGGTAGGGTCGTGTATGGCGGCAATGAGGGTAAGCACCGGAAAATTGGGAGTGGCCAGCCCTTCCAGAAGGGCTGGATTTACCTACTCCGGGCGGACCCCAAACCAATACGGGTATGCCGGTGTAGCCTTTGGGTGCGGGGGTTTGCAGGGCAATGAGCAGCGCTTCGGCGCCGGTAGGGTATTGCATGGGCGTTGTTTTGTTTTTTAAGAAGAAATTTACCTAATCATAATACCGGTAAACATACGAAAATAGTTCCAAATTAAAGAAAATATTTGGTTACGAGCGTAGGCTGTATGCAGTATTAAACAACACAGGCTTTGTAGTTGGTGAATCGCCACCTTGCAGGAGCGAATGTGGCATCACACAGATTGGCGTACTTTAGTTAGGAATATTCCAAATACACACTATTTTTAACTAAAGTGTATTCGCATCAAATTTTGAGGATTTTCGGTAGGTTTACCCTTTCAGTTCCAGCAGCGCCACGTTTTCTATGTGGTAAGTGTGTGGAAACATATCTATGGGCTGAATGCGGCGAATATGGTATTGGTTTGCCATGAGTTGCAAATCTCGCGCCTGCGTAACGGGATTGCAACTTACATACACCACGCGGGGCGGCGCCAGGTTTAAAATTTCTTTCACCACATCGGGGTGCATACCGGCGCGGGGCGGGTCGGTAATGAGCACATCGGGTTGGCCGTGTTGGCGGGCAAAATCGGGGGTTAAAATTTTTCGCACATCGCCGGCAAAAAATTGGGCGTTCTCAATGCCGTTTAGTTGGGCGTTGTAGCGGGCATCTTCTATGGCGGCTTCTACCTCTTCAATGCCCACCACCTGCCGGCAGTTGCCTGCCAAAAAAATACCAATGCTGCCGGTGCCGGTGTAGAGGTCATATATGGTTTGGGTGCCGTTTAGCTGTGCCATTTCTTCAATAATCTGGTACAGTTTGAGCGCCTGATGGCTGTTGGTCTGAAAAAAAGATTTGGCGCCAATTTTATACTTCCGGTGCCCCAGTTGCTCGGTAATATGGTCTTGCCCGGCGTAGGTAACAATATCCAGGTCAAACCACATATCGTTTCGTTTGCCGTTAATGGCATATTGCAGGCTGGTAATTTGCGGAAACCGGTTAAGGGTAAACTCCAGCAGGGGGTTATGCCATTCGGGTTTATCAAAGGCAAAGGCAAACACCACCATGAGTTGCCCCAGAGTAGAGGTTCGTATGAGCAGGTTTCGCAGGTAGCCGCTTCGGGTTTTAATGTCGTAAAAAGACAGGTTGTGGTTTATGCAGTATTGGTAAACTTCGTTACGTATTTGGTTAGATGGGTTGTCTTGCAGATAGCAGTGGGTAAGGTTTACCACGCGGTCATACATGCCCTTTACATGAAAACCCAATGCGCGGCGGTCAATGTGTTGTTGGTCGCTTTCGGCTTCATGAGGCAGCAGCCACCGCCTTGCCGAAAAGGTAAATTCCATTTTATTGCGGTAGTATTGGGTAAGTTGCGGGGTTATAATGGGGTTTATTTGCTCTATATGCAGTTTACCCACGCGTTTAAGGGCTTCTTCGGTAATTTGCTGTTTGTAGGCGGCTTGCTGCGGGTATTGCAGGTACTGCCATTTGCACCCGCCGCAGGTGCCAAAATGGCTGCAAAACGGCGCTACTCTTTCGGGCGCCTGTTGTTTAAGTTGCAGCAGTTTACCGGTGGCATAATCTGACCGTTTTTCCACAATTCGCACATCGGCCACATCGCCGGGAACGGCATCGTCTATAAAAATAACCATGCCTTCATACCGGGCAATACCTTTACCTTCGGCGGCAATTTGGGTAACGGGCAGGTTTTCTATAAGGCTTCCTTTTTTCATGGGTGGTATTAATCGGTTATTTCGGGTATGGCGGTATTGTTTTCTGTATCGGGGTTTTGCTGTTTGTTGGGGTTTGGGTTGTCATTAGTATTATTGTTTTGGGGCGCATCCTGGTTGCCTGCCGTTTCTATTGCCAGCAGCGGCGGCGGTTCTGTTTGCTGCAAAAAGCGGTGGTAATAACCAATAATTACCGAGGTAAGGGGCAGCGCAATAATAAGCCCCAAAATGCCCAGTAGTTTACCCCATACCGACAACGACAAAATAATAATGGCCGGGTTTAACCCGGTGGCATCGCCCATAATTTTGGGGGTTAAAAACACATCTTGTATAATTTGCCCAATTACCTGCACCAGCAAAACCAGCCCCATCATTACCCAAAAGCTTTGCCCGGTGTCTAACGAATACAGCAGGGCAAAAAACACGGCCGGAATGAAGCCCACTATCTGAAGATAGGGAACCATGTTGAGCAACCCGATGAACAACCCCAGCGCCACCCCCATAGGCAGCCCTATGATGGAGAACCCGATGGCGGTAATAATGCCCACAATAAGCGCAATGAGCGCTTGTGCCCTGAAATAAGTGTTCATGGAGTTTTCAACATCGGCAGCCACGGCAATAGCGGTTGGTCTAAACTGTGCGGGCAGGAGGGTATGCCATTTGCCGGCAATTTTGGGGTAATCGAGCAGCATAAAAACCAGGTACATAAGAATAACGGTAAAACCCAGCAGAGTGGTAAGCACACTCATAGAACCCGAAAAAATACCCCAAATACCGGGCAAGACTTTTTGCGCCAGCAGGGTGCCGGCTTTTTCAATGTTTTCAATTTTTAGCAGTTCCGAAATTTCTATGCGGTTGGCAAAATCGGTTATCCATTGTTGCAGGTTTTCGGGCAGGTATTGCTGCACCCGTTGTTGCAGGGCGCTGTTGTTTACGTAATCGGTTACCATATCGCCCATGTGCTGTACATCGCGCACTAAGCGCGGAATAAGCAGGCTGAACACCCCGGCCAGTAGTCCCAAAACAAAGAGCAGGGTAAGCATTACCGATAGTCCGCGCTTTTTTACCCGCAGCCGGTATTGTACAAACACCACCAGCGGGTTAAGCAGGTAAGCCATAATAAGCGCTACGGCAAAGGGTATCAATACATCACTGAGGTAGTTGAGTATTCTGAAAATGCCATACAGAAACGCCAGGGCCAGCAGCAGGCGCACAAACCGGTCGAAGGTGTAGGGTTTGTTGGTGGTAAAGGGTAGCATGTTATACAGGTTTATGGGTTGGTAAACAGGTTTTAATGCCTGCGGCCAAAGGTACGCATAAAACTGTTTGCAGGGGTAAAAAAACAGGGGTGTGCCAATCCTTGTAAAAATATGTGGTAATCGGTTCAAATTACCATAGTTAGTACAACAATTCCCATGCGCTGCGGTAGGCGTCTATTTCTTCGGTGTATTGAATGAGTTCGCGGTAAAAAGGGTGGGTGGCTAAGGTGGCGCTGTCGCCCACCATTACCAGTTTTTTTTTGGCGCGGGTCATAGCCACATTGGTGCGTCTGGTATCTGATAAAAAACCTATTTCGCCCGTTTCGTTGCTTCTTACCAGACTTATTCCAATAATATCGCGCTCCTGCCCCTGAAAACCGTCAACGGTATCAACAGAGATGTTGGGCAGGTATTTGAGCAGGGTTTCGTGGTGCTGAATTTCCTGCTCCAGCAGGCGCACCTGTTCTTTATAGGGGGCAATAATGCCGGTGGTAATGTTGCCGGCGTGGTGGGGTTGTTCTGCCTCTAAGGCTTCAAAAATTTGGGTAAGGTATTTGAGCAGCAGCGCAGCTTCCTGCGGGTTGTTGTAACTCATACTTTGAGGGTTTTGCACCTCGTCAAATCCGCAGCCGGCGGTATCAATAAATTCAAAAGGTTTGCTTAGTTGGGTAAAACTGCTGTTGGCCAAAGGGGTAAGGGTTATGTGCGCTACCGATTGGTGAGCGTACAACTGCTGCTGGTAAAAAGATTGGCTGGCAAAGCGCATAATTTTTTCGTTCATGCGGTATTGCGTGTTGAGCATGGTATGTGCATTGGTGCGCTTTATACATTTTTCAAACAAAGAGCGGTTTAACCCTTTTTTTTGTGCTTCGGCCGATTTAACGGTGGGCGGCAACTGGTAGTGGTCGCCGGCAAAAATAACCCTTTTTGCCCGTAGAATGGGTATCCATGTAGCCGGTTCCAATGCCTGGGCGGCTTCGTCAATAAAAACGGTGTCGAATTTGCGGTCGCGCAGTACAGATTGGGCAGCGCCTACCAGCGTAACGGTAATGGCCTGCGCATTGTCTAAAATATTGTTGAGGATGTAGTTTTCCAATTGGCGGGCATATTCCAGCAGCATACGAGCCTGTGCCAGCAGGTGTTGGCGTTCTTCGCGCTCTTCTTTGCCAAAGGTGCGTTTAAATTTTCGGGCTTCCTGTTCCAGTTGCACTACTTCTTTGCGGGTTTGCACCATTTGCTTGTAATCGGGGTGTTGGGTTATTTGAGCATCAAGGGTAAGGTGTTGCAGTTCATCGTCCACGCGGGCGGGGTGTCCAATTCGGGTTACTTTTACCCCTTTTTGGTGCAGTTTCAGGCTCAGCAAATCAACGGCCGTATTGCTTGGGGCGGCCACCAGCACCTGTTTTTCGGTATTTAACACGTGTTGTATGGCGCGCACCAGCGTGGTGGTTTTACCCGTTCCGGGCGGGCCGTGTACTACGGCCACATCATCGGCAATGGCAATTTGCTGCAGGGCCCTGTTTTGCGATTCATTCAAATCGGGGTAGCTTACAAACGGATATTTAGAGTAAAAAGACGGCTGCCGGTAGCCCAACAATACTTCCCGAAGGTGCCCCAGCCGTTCGCTTTCTTTGGCTTTGAGCAATTTTTGCAGGGTGGACTCCATTTCGCGGTAGGTGGTTTCGTTGTAGAGCAGGTCAAGCCCCAGTTTACCCTCAGCCAGCCAGTCGGGCAAATCGGAATTGCGCACTACCAGCCAAAGGCTGTTGCCGCGCACTTTTTTAACCACACCTTGCAACAGGGGTCTTTCGCCTTCAAAGGCATTGCTGAACAGGGCGGCCGTTTGCCCGGGCTGAAACAGGTGCTCTGCTTCGTTTTGTTGATGGGTACGCTGAATTTCGAGGGTATATTGCTCGCCAAGGCCAATTTCTTCGTTAGCCACCACTACCGGATACCACGTTATGCCGCGTTTTTTGCGCTCGGCAAGTGAGGTTTCTTTTATAAGTTGCTCATATTGCTTTATCTCTTCATCGCGTTCTGCTTTAATAAGTTGCAGCAGGTGCTGTATTTCTTCTGCGCTTGTTTTCATTTTAAAACGGGTGTGTGAACAGAGTTTATACCGGCGTTTTTTGTGTTTTACCTTGCAAAAACGGGCTTTTTTGCTGCGGGCGGAGGCATTGTTTGGTAAAGGTAGGCATTTTTTTACTGTTGCGTAATGTTTAGACCTTGCCGGTTTAACGCCCTTTGCGCATAGTTTTGGCATATAAAAAAAAGGGGCGGCCGGTTGTTCAAATTTATTGTGACTTTTTGTGTGTTTAGTTCGTCAATTATTTGCTTTTGGCAAAAGTAATACCTACATTTGCACAAAATTGAGAATAATTTTTTTTAACCCCCTAAAATCAATACAACAATGGGACTTATTTCTTTTATTAAGAGTGCCGGCGCCAAATTGTTTGGTAAAAAAGAAGAAGAAAAAACAGTTGCCGCAGCACCTGCACCCGTATTAAGCCAAGCCGAATTAGATGCACAAAAAGCGCTGTTGCTGGAAAGCGAAGTACGCAATAATGGTTTAAACATTCAGGATTTGTACGTAGAAGTGAACGACGATGTAGCTATTGTACATGGTAAAGCCGAGAATGTAGCCGATAAAGAAAAAGCCGTTTTGGTTTGCGGCAACGTAGAAGGCATTGCCCATGTTGATG
>NBMY01000102.1 GCA_002212985.1 Sphingobacteriales bacterium TSM_CSS | reverse complement strand
GCAGATTTACAGTCTGCCCCAGTTGGCCGCTTTGGTATCCCCCCGCCTGACATACTTATGCTTCCAGTATGTTGTGGCTTATTTCAAAATACACCCGGATTCACGCTCTTGAACCCGATTTCTCTAACGGTGTGCAAAGATACAACAATTGTTTTTACAAAAGCAACTTTTGTTGAAAAAATATTACTGCTGGCGAATTTTATCTTTATACCGCTCAATTTGCTTTTTCAAAGACTCTACCGCAGCATCTACTGCCTCCTCAAAAACCTTGTTGGTTTCGGTTGCAATCATTTGTTCGCCGGGTAAATTCAGCTTTATTTTGGCTACTTTATCTTTTATATGGCTCGATTTATTGTCTAAAGTCAAATACACTTCGGCGTCGGTTATTCGGTCAAAGTACAGGCCCAGTTTGCTCACTTTCCTTTCCACAAAATCAAGCAGCGGTTGTGCTGCCGTAAACTGTACAGATTGAATGGTAATTTTCATAATTTACACTTTTGCGGTTAAATAAATTAAACATTATTTTGGTTTAAAATGTATTCCAGAAACAAAGGGGCAAAGTTAATTGAATTTGCTCAAAAAAATGATTAATTGCGGTTTCGGGGGTGCGTTTGTTTGTAAGTTTTTTGCATTTTTTCTATAGTACTGTGGGTATATACCTGAGTAGATGCCAAACTTTTGTGCCCAAGCAGTTTTTTTACCCCGTTCAACTCTGCACCGTTGTTAAGCAGGCACGAGGCGGTGGTATGGCGCAATACATGTGGATTTTTTTTAGCTTTGGTGGTTACATAACTCAAATACTTTTGGGTTAACCGGTAAACAAAACGCGGGTACAAATAATTCCCCTTATCGGTTAAAAAAAGTGCATTCGCAGGGGCGCCCGGGTGGGTTTGCTGTCTTACCTCCAAATATGCCCGCAATTGTTCTATCTGCTTATCTCCCAATGGCAGGCTGCGTACTTTGGCGCCTTTTCCTGTTACCCGTATCTTTTTCTGTACAAAATCTATTACATCGGGCGAAAGCCCTATGAGTTCCGAAAGCCGCATACCGGTAGCAAAAAACAACTCCAGTATGGTCTTATCGCGTATGCCCGAATAATCGGATGTAAAAGCCACATCGTTCAATAATTGCTGCATTTTGTCTTCCTCTATAAAATGCGGCAGGTTATATCCCGATTTTCGGGGTGCCTGTACCGAAAAAGCAGGGTTAACCTGCACCAACCCCTCTTTTTTAAGAAACCGGAAATACGATTTTACAGACGATAGCTTGCGCGAAATACTGGCAGCCCCTATGCCCAATGTTGCCATGTTGGCCAACCATGACCGAATATGCGGTACACCGGCAACACCCGATATCAGCGCTTCGGGACCAAATTCATACGTTTCGGATAAATAGGCGTAAAACTGGTCCAAATCTGTGCGGTAAGCAGTAAGCGTATGCCCAGAATAGTTTTTCTCAAACCGAAGGTAATTCAGAAAACTTTCTAAAGGCTGAATGGTCATGAGTAGGCGCTTATGTTGGTTGACAGTAGTAAATAAAGGAATTTTTTTTGAAACCTGCAAATTTTTTACTCCTAAATTAACCGGCAGTGCATAAATTATACCAATTTACCCCCTACCGGCACTAACAACTGCCTTAGGGGTCCACACCTGCCTGCCAAAATGTGCGATGGCTTTTTAACTCTTGCACGCCGGTTAGCTAAATAATAACAAAAATGGTAAATTTGCACCCCGGTTCATGCCCTTAAAAAATGGCCGGCTATACCTTATATATATAGTAACGGCAGAAATGAGGTTTTGTTTGAAACCTGAAGCCGCCACAAGTGTTAATTAAACAGAACAACAACTGCCGCCAATACGGTTGGCACGGTTGCCAATGGGCGCCGAAAGCAAAAGCAAAACCGCCCACCGAAAGTTGGTAAAAAAATTTAGTTATTCACCCATAAATAAAATGTTGTAACATGCCCGTATTTGATTTAGACACCATACAATCGGTTTATGCCGCACTTCCCGAAAGAGTGACCACGGCACGCAAATTGCTGAACCGACCTTTATCGCTTACCGAAAAAATTTTGTACGCCCACCTTTGGGAAAACAAACTGCCCCATGCACCGCTGAAACGGGGTAAAGATTATGTTGATTTTGCCCCCGACCGCGTAGCCATGCAAGATGCTACCGCTCAAATGGCGCTGCTGCAATTTATGACCGCCGGCCGTACCAAAGTGGCTGTGCCCAGCACCGTGCATTGTGACCACCTCATTCAGGCAAAAAACGGCGCCAAAAAAGATTTGGCCGATGCTGTGGATATTAACAAGGAAGTGTATGATTTCCTAGCTTCGGTATCGGATAAATACGGTATCGGGTTTTGGAAACCCGGCGCAGGCATTATTCACCAGGTTGTGCTGGAAAACTATGCTTTTCCGGGCGGCATGATGATTGGTACCGACTCGCATACCGTAAACGCCGGCGGATTGGGTATGGTGGCCATTGGCGTGGGCGGCGCCGATGCCGTAGATGTAATGGCCGGCATGGCTTGGGAACTGCTTATGCCCAAACTCATTGGCGTTAAACTTACCGGTAAAATGAACGGCTGGACATCGGCAAAAGATGTAATTTTGAAAGTGGCCGGTATTCTTACCGTAAAAGGCGGAACAGGCGCTATTCTGGAGTATTTTGGCGAGGGCGCCACCAACATTTCCTGCACCGGTAAAGGCACTATTTGCAACATGGGTGCCGAAATTGGCGCAACAACCTCGCTATTTGGCTATGATGCCGCCATGAGCCGCTACCTGCGCTCTACCGAACGCGCACAGGTGGCCGACCTGGCCGACGCCATTGCCCAACACCTTACCGGCGATGCCGAAGTTTACCAAAACCCCGAACAGTATTTTGACCAGGTTATTGAAATTGACCTCTCGTCCCTTGAACCGCACGTAAACGGCCCCTATACCCCCGATTTGGCTTGGCCTATATCGGAATTTGCCAAAGCCGTGCGTGAAAACGGCTACCCGCAAAAATTAGAGGTAGGGCTTATTGGCTCCTGCACCAACTCTTCATATGAAGACCTTGACCGCGCCGCCTCCATAGCCAAACAGGCTGTTGAAAAAAAACTGAAAGCAAAATCGGAATTTACCATTACCCCCGGCTCAGAGCAGGTGCGCTACACCGTTGAGCGCGACGGCATTCTGATGCTGTTTGAAAAAATTGGCGGTGTGGTGCTGGCAAATGCGTGCGGACCCTGCATCGGGCAGTGGTCGCGCCATACCAGCGACCCCACCAAAGCCAATTCCATCATCACCTCCTTTAACCGCAATTTCGCCAAACGAAACGACGGCAACCCCGCTACCCGCGCCTTTGTGGCCTCGCCCGAAATTGTAACCGCCCTGGTGCTGGCAGGCGACCTTACCTTTAACCCCCTTACCGATACCCTGCTTAACGAAGACGGACAGGCCGTAAAACTTGACCCGCCCTACGGCGACGAACTGCCCAAAAAAGGGTTTGATGTAGAGGACCCCGGCTATATTGCCCCCGCCGAAGACAGCAGCAGCGTAGAGGTAAGAGTTAGTCCTACCTCGCAACGCCTGCAACTGCTCTACCCCTTTGCCGCCTGGGAAGGCACCGACCTGAAAGGATTGCGCCTGCTCATTAAAGCCAAAGGTAAATGCACTACCGACCATATTTCTATGGCAGGCCCTTGGCTAAAGTTCCGCGGGCATTTAGACAATATTTCGAACAACATGCTCATTGGCGCCATTAACTATTTTAACGACCTGGCCAACACCGTTTATAACCCGCTTACCAATGAGTTTACCCCCGTACCCGATTTGGCGCGCTATTACAAAGCCAACGGCATAGGTTCTGTAGTGTTTGGCGAAGAAAACTACGGCGAAGGCTCCAGCCGCGAACATGCCGCCATGGAACCCCGCCACTTGGCCGTGAGGGCGGTAATTGTAAAATCTTTTGCCCGAATTCACGAAACCAACCTCAAAAAACAGGGTATGCTGGCGCTTACCTTTGCCAACCCCGCCGATTACGACCTGGTAAGGCAAGATGATACCATTGATATTTGGGGGCTTACCACCTTTACCCCCGGCCAAAACCTTACCGTTGTGCTGCACCATGCCGATGGCACTCAACACTCGTTTGAAGTAAAACACACCTACAACCACCAGCAAATTGAGTGGTTTAAAGCCGGCGGCGCCCTTAACCTCATACGCCAGCAGCAGTTGGTATAGCGGTTTTTTGATAAAAACGCCAAAGGGTTTAACAAAACTCTCTTTTTGTCCAAGTATGGTAAAAAGAGAGTTTTGTGTTTTGTTTAGGGCAACCTTTTAAACCCTAACTCTAAGTAAGTTTTACGGAATATACAATTAGTTTCGATAGCATTTTTAGTACTTGTTTTGGCAGGGCTTCTCCAAAGACAGTCAATTCTGCAACAATTGTTAGGTATTAGTTGGTCTTCTTTGTTGCCCTTCTGAAAATCGGCGTTAAGAAAATCGGAACGAAGGGCGAAAAGCAGGCGGCGCAGCAAACGCCACTACACATCTTGTTTATGAAACACCACTGCTGCCGGCGTTTGCCTTGGCGCATGCCGCCCGAAGTGCAGATTTTTAGACGATTTTCAGGCAGGCTTGATTTTTTGCTACTTTTTTATCAAGCTCACGTTTCGCACCCAAGCAGAAAATTATGTGTAAATACCTGACCAACAATTTATTATATAATAATATAATATTTGTAGAATAGATACATTATGTGTAAGTTGCTGATTATCAGCCTCAAATTTTCAAGGTGCGGAAAGTGGGATCAAGAAAAAAGTAGAGATATGTAAAGGCTACTCAACTGTTGAAGTTGAGGTGGGCTATTATACGTTAGTTTACTGCGTCAAAAAGCGCTTAGTTGCAAATAAGACATAACTATAGCGCATAAATATATTGAACATCTTTGCTAAATCGGGATATTGTTCTTCGGATATATTCCGTAAATTACGGAATACAAAAACTGCTGAAATACTTAAAGCAAAGGAACCTTGGAGCTATTTCGTAAGAACATTAAGAGTTAGTGTTTAAATTTAAATCAGCCGGTTAAAGTTGTAATTACCTCCCCTACCTGCTTGCCAAATACACGCCGCTAAGTATAAGCAGTAGTCCGGCGGCGTAGCTCCAGCCAATGGGTTCGCCGTCAAAAGCGCCAAAGAGTACGGCAATAAAGGGTACTATGTAGGTGGTGGTTGCAGCAAACAGGGCGCTGGTTTGCTGGGTAATTTTAAAATATAAAACGCCCGCCAGCGCCGAGTTAAACACGGCTAATATGACAATACACCCCAGCGCATGGTAAGCCATGGGGTTGGTTTGTATAATTTGCCCCACATTGGTAGTAAGTAAATAGATTGCGGCAAAGGGTCCCAGCAGGCAAAAAACCACGCTGTTAAGGGCGGTGGCAGGCAGTGTTTGGCAGTATTTTTTTACCGTATTGGCACTAATACCGTAGCAAAGGGTGGCCAGCAGTATATAACTGCCGTAAAAATAGTTGGCATTGCCGTTTTGGGCGGGCGGGGCAGTGGTAAGCACCAGCAGCAGTGCGCCGGACAACCCCAGCAATACGCCGGCCAGACGCCGCCACTCAAAAACCACTTTAAACACCAGTACACCCACTACTAAGGTAAACAAGGGCGTAAAGGTGTTGAGAATGCCGGCTGCCGCACTGGGCAAATGAGTTTGGGCGGCGGTAAACAAAAACGGCGGCAGTCCGCTACCCGAAATGGCAATAACCAAAAGCGGTGGAAGGTTTTGGCGGTTTACCTGTTTTATACCTTTAAATATAAAGGGCAGCATGGCCAGCATAGCAAAAAATATTCGCAGGGTGGCTACCTGCCGGGGCGGAAACACGGCCAACCCTTTTTTCATTAAAATGAATGAGCTGCCCCAAATGAGCGCAGTTAGAATAAGGAGCAACCAGCTTTGGGCGGTAGGTTTTTCGGGCTGCACTGCGGAGGAAAAAGCGTTGCCGGAGTTCATAAACAGCGTGGCGGGAGTTGTATGTTAAGGTATGGAGCAACTAAAGCAGCAGTATTAATTACAATGCATCGGCAAGGTAAATGCGCCCTGTTGGTTATTCGTCTAAAACCGGTTTGTTGAGGGTTTGCCAAATGAGGTCTTTGAGTTGTTCAATACCTTGCCCTGTTACCGCCGAAATAAAAATATAAGGTATTTTTCTGGGGAGGTTCGGAATGAGCAGGCTTTTAAGTTCGTCGTCAATAAGGTCGGATTTGGTGATGGCCAGAATGCGCTTTTTGTTTGCCAGTTCGGGGTTGTAGAGTTTGCACTCTTTCAGCAGTATGTTGTACTCCTTTTTAATATCGGCAGAATCGGCGGGCACCATAAAAAGCAGTATAGAATTGCGCTCTATATGGCGCAAAAAGCGGTGTCCAAGTCCTTTACCCTTGTGTGCACCTTCAATAATACCGGGAATATCTGCCATTACAAAAGAGCGGTCGCCGCGGTAGGAAACCATACCAAGGTTGGGCACAAGAGTTGTAAAGGGGTAATCGGCAATTTCGGGTTTTGCGGCCGAAACAGCCGCCAGCAGGGTTGATTTTCCGGCATTGGGGAACCCCACCAATCCTACATCTGCCAGCAGTTTCAGTTCCAGAATTTTCCAAATTTCCTGCCCCGGTTCGCCGGGTTGGGCATAGCGCGGGGTTTGGTTGGTGGCGGTTTTAAAGTGCGCATTTCCCATGCCGCCCCGGCCGCCGGGCACCCACACCACTTCCTGCCCATCTTCGGTAATTTCAATGTCTATTTCACCGGTTTCGGCATCTTTGGCAACGGTTCCCAATGGCACTTCCAGCACTACATCTTTACCGTTGGCGCCGGTTTTTAAATTGCCGCTGCCGTTTACGCCATCATCGGCAATTACGTGTTTTCGGTATTTAAGGTGCAACAGGGTCCACAGTTGGGCGTTTCCACGCAAAATAATATGGCCGCCGCGGCCGCCGTTTCCACCGTCGGGGCCGCCTTTGGGCTGGTATTTGGCACGGTGCAGGTGTACCGAGCCGCTGCCCCCCTTGCCGGAGCGGCAGCAAACTTTCACATAATCTACAAAATTGCCTCCCTCCATAATTCCTGCCGCTGTGTTATTAAGTGAACAAGGCAGCAACATGCTGCCTTACTGGCGCACGTATTTATTGCAACACGTCAATTTCGGCGCAAAGCAGGTCGGTAATTTCGTCAATGCTTCCTTCACCGTCAATATTGCTCAATTTTCCTTTTTTTGCATAGTGTTCGGCTACCGGAATGGTTTTTACATTATACTCCTGCACCCGCCGTTTAATGGTTTCTTCGTTTACGTCGTCGGCACGACCCGATGTTTTGCCGCGCTCCAGAATGCGGCGCAGCAGTTCGGCTTCGCTTACCTGCAGGGCCAGTACTTTGGTAATTTCGGTGCCTTTTTCGGCAAGCAGGTTATCTAAAGCTTCGGCTTGCGCCACTGTTCGCGGAAAGCCATCAAAAATAAAGCCGTTTACCTTGCCGGCAAACTCATCAAGTTTTTGGTCAATCATGCCAATTACCACTTCATCGGGCACTAAAAGACCTTGTTCCATGTATCTTTGTGCTTCCATGCCCAGTTTGCTGCCTTTTGCTTTTTCTTCGCGCAGCAAATCGCCGGTAGAAATGTGTTTTAAGAGATATTGCGATATAAGAAAAGCAGCCTGTGTGCCTTTGCCACTGCCAGGAGGACCAAACAAAATAAGATTTAACATTACAATTAAAAATTAAGTATTTTTGTTCCGAAAACGCAAAGGTAACGCTTTTTTGCTTATTTTTGCTTATACCGCAGGCATAGCAAGTGCAAAATAACCAGAGATTATGCTAAACAGGTTTTACCCCAAACGCTTTGCCCGCATTTTACTTGTTGACTCTTTTTAAGAAATACAAATTATTTTCTATGTATTTGTACAACGTTACCGTTAAAATTGACCCCGAAAAACAAGAAGACTGGCTGCATTGGATGCAAACCGTGCACATACCCCAGGTTATGCAAACAGGCCTGTTTGAACAATACCGGCTTAGTAAACTGCTTGAACAGGACGAAAGTACCGGCATTACCTATGCCATACAATACCTGTTTAACAATATGCATGATTATTTTACCTATCAGCAGCAATTTGCCCCGCAATTACAACAACAACATGCCGAAAGGTACCGAAATCACTTCGTAGCTTTCCGAACACTGTTGCGTATTGTAGCAGAATCGGAGTAAAAAAGCCGGCTGCTGCTACAAATATTTGCACAAATTTGTCACAAAAAAGTAAAATAAATGCTTTAAATTTGCAATTAGGCGTTGGCTTCCGCATAAAACGGCAGATGTTCTGCGCAGTATGCCTGCAAAACATACGGCAGTGACAGTTGAAATTGTGCTGATTGTTGGCTTATAATAACACTTCTTGAACATAAATTGCTTTTCAACAAACAATTATACATTTTGCCTTAAATAAATATTTACTCTCGACGGTATTTTACCGCTTCAGCTCTCAATAAAATTGTAGGCAAGCTTGCTAAAATTGGTATTGTTTTTGCTTTTTGATAAATACCTCAAAAAAGTCGTGTACACCGAAAATAAAACCATTTTGATATGAAGAACATTTATTGTGCTGTGCTGTTGGTGTTGGGCTTACTGGCAGTAACCCATGCTGTTGCACAAACATCAGACCCCAAGTTAAAAAAGGCCAATCAGCTGTTTGATGCGTTTTCGTTTCCAGATGCCGCTGAGCAATACAAAAAAATACTGGCGAAAGACGACAACATTGCCGAAGCAAAAATTAAACTGGCCGAATGCTACCGGCTTATGAACATGCCCATTGAAGCCGAATACTGGTACGAACAAGTAGTAGAACTGCCCGAAAGCGAGCCGGTACACAAATACCACTATGGCATGGCGCTTAAAATGAACGGAAAATTTGACCGCGCCAAACAAATGTTTTTGGAATATGCCCAATTGGTTCCGGCCGACTCTCGCGGGTTACGGCAGGCCGAGGCCTGCGAACAGGCCAACTATTTTCTTACCAACCCGGGTATTTACCAATTAAACCTGGCCGCCTCTGTGAATACCGAAAAAGCCGATTTTGGACCTGCCTTTTACCGCGAAGGTATTGTATATGCCTCCGAATCTAACGTAAAGGATAAAACCAAAATGTACAACTGGCGCGAACAGCCATTCTTAGACCTGTTTTATGCCAAACAAGACGGCGATAACCCGTCTAACTTAACCGCCCCCGAAGCCTTTAAGGGCAAGGTAAATACGTGGGTTCACGAAGGTACGGTTGCTTTTTCGCAAGATTTTGAAACTATGTATTTTACCCGCAACAACTACATAAACGGCATTACCGGCTATGATACCGAAGAAATAATGAACACGGTAAACCTTAAAATTTACGAAGCAAAATCGGAAGGCGGCGGCGAGCGCTGGGGCAGCGTAAAATCTTTACCCTTTAACAACGACGATTACTCGGTAGGACACCCCACCCTTAGCGCCGACGGTCAAGCCCTGTATTTTGTTTCTGATATGCCCGGCGGATACGGCGAAACCGATATTTATGTTAGTTACCTGAGCGGCGACAGTTGGAGCGCACCCGAAAACCTGGGACCCGAAATTAATACCGAAGGACGCGAAATGTTTCCCTTCATCAGCAAAGACGGAACCCTCTATTTTGCCTCTGATGCCTTACCCGGCTTAGGCGGATTGGATGTTTTCTCTTCACAGTTGCAAGACGACGGCACCTGGAGCGCTCCCGAAAACCTGCGTTACCCCATTAACACCAATGCCGATGATTTTGCCTTTATTATTGATGCCTCTAACTCTAAAGGCTACCTTTCTTCTAACCGCCCGGGCGGCAAAGGCGATGACGATATTTACAGTTTTACCAAACTTACCAACGTACTTATTGGCGTAGTGGTAGATTGCAACACACAGCAACCCATAGAAGGCGCCAAAGTAGAATTGATGGAAAACGGCAAACTTATGCAAAAACGAACCTCCAATGCAAAAGGCGGGTTTTCGTTCCCTATATCGCCCGGTAAACAGTATGTGGTAAACGCCAGCAAAACCGATTACGAAGATGGCAGCCAACAAATTTCTACCGTGGGCATGAGCGGCACACAGGTAGAAGTTAAAATTCCTATCTGTCCCAAAACAGGACCCAACGGCGCTACTACCCAAGCCGGCGCCAAATGTAAGGGAGAAGGAACGGTATTGGATAAAGCTAGCAACAAACCGGTTTCGGGCACTATTGTTACCCTCACCAATGTGGATACCCGCGAAGAAAAAACCTTTGTAACCGGCGCCGACGGCAAATACAGCTTTGAACTCGACTCTGAATCGGATTATGTAATACATGCCGCAAAAGAATACTACTTTACCGAAGTGAAATCGGTTTCTACCAAAGGCCGCGATTGCGCATCGCCCGACCAAAGCAATATGCCCCTCGATTTCCCCATTGTAAAGGTAATTGACGAAAACAAACTTGGACCAAACGGGCAAATTCAGCCCTCCGACCAGGTTATTATTACAGACGGCATACCCAGCGAAGTGCTGAACCTCAACCACATTTACTACGATTTTGACCAGCACTACATTAGAAAAGATGCCAAACCCGAATTGGATAAAGTGGTTGATTTTATGTACCGCAACCCCTCCATTATTCTGGAACTGCGCTCGCATACCGACTCCCGCGGCACCCACGAATATAATCAGGCACTTTCTGAACGCCGCGCCCAATCTGCCCTTAATTACATTATTGGCCGAGGTGTAACCGCCAGCAGAATTTCTGCAAAAGGATTTGGCGAAACCCAGCTTACCAACGAATGCTCAGACGGAATACCCTGCGATGATGCCAAACACCAAAACAACCGCCGAACCGAGTTTGCCGTAGTAGGTTATGCAGCCAATGCCATTTACAGTGCACCCCGATACTTCGGTATTCAGGATTACCACCGTGGCAAAAACTACTACAAAAGCAAAACCGACGCCAACGGTCACAGCAGCTATAATAGCGATGGCTCGTATTCCCCCTCTTCCTCAGGAAGTTCTTATGACTCCGGCTCGTCTTCTTCTGTATCGGAAAGCAGCAGTTCCTATGTAACCGAGTCTGCCTCATCTTCCTCATCATCGGGTGGTGGTAAAAAGAAAAAACAACTTCCTCATGCCTACTCAACCGATTTTGAAAACAGCAGTTCGGGCAGCAGCAATGCCGACAATAGCAGCAACTATGCCAGCACTACCACTGCAAGCAGCAGCAGCACCCCTACCTATTATGACAACCTTGCTTCTTCTGCCCCGGCAGTTGCTACTTCGGGTTCGGGCAGTGGTGCAGAGTACCGCATACAGTTAGGTGTATTTCATAACCCCGACCTGTCGCAGTTTGACAAATTAGCCGATATTGGTAAACTTACCCTCGAAACAAGCACCAGCGGCGATGCCCAACGCGTACTCATTGGCAATTTCTCTGACCAAACCAGCGCCGACGAAGCTATGTACAAAGTTAAACAACGCGGTTTTAAAGATGCTTTTCTGGTAAACTACAACAACGGACTGCGTATGGGGCGTAAACCATAAAAAACAATCCGGTTGTCAACTTAAAAAAGGGGTAGGGCATGTTGCTTTGCCCCTTTTTTATTATCTTTGTTTTGAAAAGAGCATTATCGCACTAAAATACCTCCCTCAAACGTTTTAAGAAAATTGTGTTATATAAAAACCTGTACCACTTTCATGAATAAACTTTTTGCCAGACTTTTTGCAGTTTTCATCGGGTTATTTTTTTGCGCCCCCCTCTTTGCCGAATCCTATGTTTTTTTCCAGAACAACACTTCCCTTCCCATACAGATAAACACCTCGCAAAACGGCAGCCATGCACTTGCCGATGTTGCGTGGTGGGGTAAAGACGGCACCATTGCCCCTTGGCAAAAAGAAACCAATATATGGTGGGCCAACCGCAACAAAGGCATAAAAAACGGAAAAGACTACCTCTTTACCATATCCCTTAGCGCCGGAACCGATACCATACAATTTTTGGTAAACATTAAAGGCTGGCCCATAGGTAGCGGCTTAAAATTTACCCTTGTTTCGCCCAACGCAACACCCGTTTGGTACCACGATAAAGAATTTCACGAAGCCACCTTTATGCTGAACGGCAAACTGATTACCGCCAAATTTGCCGCCTACAACACCCGCACCGCTTATTCCGATATGATGCTGGTGCTGCATGAACTACACCCCTACCCCACCAACCCCATAGACCTTATTAACCCCGATGTTGTAAACATTCTGTCGTACAA
This sequence comes from Sphingobacteriales bacterium TSM_CSS, assembly GCA_002212985.1. Taxonomy (GTDB): domain Bacteria; phylum Bacteroidota; class Bacteroidia; order Chitinophagales; family UBA2359; genus UBA2359. The sequence goes on along the minus strand of NBMY01000102.1, from coordinate 20,064 downwards.
CATTTATATGCTTACGCCACCGCTGGCCTTTACCAATCAGGAAACACGTGCCGAAGTAATACCCAATTATGTGCACGGCTACGATGCCATTATATTTAGCGAAGCCTTTTACAACAGCGCCCGAAGAACCTTGCTGGAAGGGCTTGCACCCGAATATCCGTACCACACGCAGGTACTAAATAACCCCGAAACCATTGAAGACGGCGGCGTGATTATTGTAAGCCGCTGGCCTATTGAGTTTACCAACCAACTGATTTATAACAACTGCGAAGGTGAAGATTGTTTTGCCTCAAAAGGGGTTATGTATGCCCGTATTAACAAACTGGGGCGCACCTACCACCTCTTTGGCACACATATGCAGGCCTGGAAATCCGATGCCAAAGTATCGGTAAGGCAGGAACAACTGCAACAGGTTAAACAATTCATAAACCAACAGCAAATTCCCGATGGCGAACCCATATTAATTGGCGGCGATTTAAATGTTGACAAAATTGAAAACAAAGCCGATGAATATTGCCGTATGTTAAGTTGCCTTCAGGTAAACGAACCAACCTACTGCCCCTACCCCTACACCTGCAACGGCCTTGCCAACCACTACTACGCCGAAAGCGCCAATGCCGAATACCTTGATTATATTTTACCGCTTTCCACAAATGGCGCCGTGCCGCTTAAAGCCACCAACCAAGTGCGAATTTTGCGCGCCATTGAAGACAAACTCTGGAACATTTTTGACCTGTCTGACCATTTTTCGGTGTGCGGGCGTTTTGTATTTCCCGCCGAAACGCTGGCTCAAAATGCAGACAACAACCAAAAACCCGTTTACATGAATGCCGAAGAAAAAACACCGGACGAGGTAACGCTACTCAACCGTTTTACCCAATATGTAAACACGCTGCACAACCAAAGCGATACCATGGTAGCAGTAATGGTAAACAACCTGAGCAATTACTTTAACTCCCACACCGCCCAATTGCTTACCGATGCCGGTACCATAGCAGACACCGCCGCCATTAAACAACAACTGCGCCAATTACAACAGCAGGGCAATGTAATGCTTATGATGCAGCCTTCGGTATTACCTTTGCGAAGGCTGGGGAGGTAATAATGCACTTGCCTTAAGCAACCGCCTGAACATAACCCTTCGAAGGGTTTGAACTTCCGAAGGGTTACATAAAATTGAAAATTTTTCTGCCGCGCTAAAAACATATACATCGGGTAATTTGTAAATAACCTTGTTTACATGCTCCTGTTTTAAACGGCATCCGGCTATGAAATATGTTTTTTACCGCTTATTCAAAACTATTTTTTCTCTGGGGCTGGTTATTGCCGGCATTTTTACTGCCTGCGCCCAACCCATACTCACCTACGCCGGCAACAACTCCGATGAGGTGTTTTATGATGTACTGCAACTGTCTGACGGCACTTTTTTAGTGGCCGGCACAGCGCAAAACTTAAACTGGATACCTGCCAGCGTACCCCGAACCCAACTAACCAACACTGCCGGCATTAACAACGGGCTGGGAACAGGTAAATTCGGGTTTATACTGCAACTAAGCAGCAATATGCAGCAAATTGTACAGGTAGTACACTTTGCACAGGGCGCCGTAGAAGACATCCGGTATCTTAAAACCACCAACGTTCCCGGGCAAACTACCGGCGCCCTGTACCTTTCGGGCAATACATCCGATACAAAAGCCAACAACGGCGGATATTTTATTGCCAAACTCAACCACAATTTCATAACCGGCATACCCACCGCGCTGGCTTGGTCAAAAGCAGTTTGGGCAGAAGGCTACCCAAAAGACTACCACCCCTGGGACGTGGGCACCGATGAGAAAGTGGTATACATTAGCGGGCAATCTCATGCCTACGATTGGTCTGCCGTTTACCGCCTTACCCCCAACGGACAACCCGATAAAGTTGAAAACTGGCGCACCCATTGGAAAGTGGGTGGCGGCGAATGGCGCGGTACGCCCGCATCGGCCTACCCGGGCGGCGCCGACAGCATTGCCTACAGCGGCATTGTACTGAAAAAATGGGGGCGATGCGACTTTCGCTCCTGGAACGATACCGACTATAACCTGCTGCAACCCGATGGCAACGGCGGAACCAAAAAGGGGCTTTGGCCCCTTGATGCCTTTTTTAACAGCCCCTGTAACCCCGCTGCACCTGTCGATAACGGACCGGGCTACACCGGCTACAGCACCAGCGGAACCCCTGTGCATGGCGGCTCGGTTATTTGTATAGACCGCCGCAACAACCACCTCTATATTGGCATGAACATTAAAACCGTTTTGCCCGATGGTAACCCCGATTTTGAACCGGCCGTAATTGCCATGACCGAAACCGGCACCCTGAAATGGTGGAGCCGCCTCTACCACGAAATTCAGCCCGATGGCGATTATGTGGTTTCTACTCCCGACCAATATGTTGATGCCCTTGCCATAGATTATTCGCAGCCTTATAACAACGGTTTTCTGGTGGTAAATGCCCGATGCCATGGCAACAACACAGAGAATTTTTGGGAGGGCAATACCCTGGCCGCCAATCCGGGCGCAACAGGGTTTCAGAACAGTTTTACCGGAAGCAACGGCAATATACACATTAGCTGGCTGGGCAAATTACAACTTGGCAGCGGCACTATTTACCACAGCACCTATGTTGCCGAATATGCCGAAGGAACCGGCGGATTGGGTGCCCCACACCCCAACCCCAATTTAGCCAACTGGCCAAACCCCAACAGCGGCTGGCCCGATGTAAACACCACACGCCTTGCCAAAAACAACCTGAAAGTTAGCGCCAACGGCTCGGTTTGCATTGCCGGCACAGGGCGCCGTACCATTACCACTGCCAATGCCCTGCAAAAAATGGTGTTGCCGGCAAACGGCGGCTTATCTTGCTGGAACAGCTTTGTGCGCGTATATACGCCAGATTTGTCTGTTCCGCTGTATAGCTCGCTGGTGGTGGGTGTTTGGGATACACTTACCCAGGCCGGCGGAGGCAATACCGATATTTACGGCATTTGGAAAACCGAAGGCGGCATGGTAGCGGTGGGCAGGCAGGCCAAAGATGCCGCTACAGGGCTACCGGCAGGCAACCCTATACCGGCAACCAATGTGCCGGCGTGGGGAAGCGCCCTGCCATCGGGTGAAAGCGCAGTTTTTGCCTACCTGCCGGCAGAAAACCTGCAAAACCCCGCCGACGGGTACAACGCCAATCCGCCGGTAACCGTGCAGGTAAAAGCACTTTTACAAGGTGCCTACAATATGACTACGCTGTTGCAAAACACCCAGCTGCGCAACAATAATCTGCTGCCGGCACTGCAACCCTTTAACACCTTGCCCTGGAACTATGCCGGAACCGAAACTGCTGCCACCCTGCCTGCCAACACAGTTGACTGGGTTTTGCTGGAAGTATATAACCCCGATATGAGCCTTGCCGAAACCCATGCGGCCCTCCTGCTCAACGACGGCACGTTGGCCAATGCCGAAAACGGCAGCACCGGCGTAATCTTTTATAACCTTACACCCGGCAATAGTTACTACCTTGCCCTAAAACCCCGCAACCACTTAGCCGTAATAAGTGCCAATACGGTGCAGTTACCCAATGCTGCCGGCTACGATTTTACACTGCCCGGCAGCGCCCAAAACAGCGCCGGCAATCTGGTGCAGGTAAGTGCCGGTAAATACGCCCTGAAAGCCGGCGATTTACTGGCAGACGGCGTTATTACCGTTGCCGATTTTAACCTGTATCTACAGCAGGGTTCTGCTACCGGACAATACTCAGCCGCCGATGTAAACTTAGACGGCAATATTACCATTGCCGACTTTAACCTGTACCAGCCCAATGCCGGCGCCATAGCCGTGGCGCTGCTGCGGTATTAGAGGTTCTACAAAAAAGTCGAAGTTTTTAAAATTTTTATGGCAGCACCCAAAATTATGCTGCAAAAGCCCGTGGGGCTGCAACATAGGCAGCAAAGTGCTAAAATATTGTAAGCGATGTAACCAATATATTCAATATCGTTCGTTCGACAAACTCAGTAACCGATGATGCGAAAAGAGCATGAATAGCGCTTTGCGCTCATAAGTGGGTAGAGTTTGCGATTGGTGTAGTTGGTTGCTTTAACCTGTACAGGTGCCAAAATGGCTATTCCAAAACCAGTTTTTTATACTCATCATAGAGAAATGCGCCAATAGTATCGGGCCATTGTTTTTTAAAGGGTATGCCGTTTATGGCTTTTATGCCGGCAACTTCGGCTGCGGTGCCGGTAAAAAAGGCGCCGTCGGCATCTTTCAGCACATCGGGGGTAAAAAAGTTTTCTTCAACTTCTATACCGTTATTTTGGCACAGTTCCAAAATGGTGGCGCGGGTAATTCCCATTAAAATGCTACCCTTGGGCGGTGTATAGAGTATGCCGTTTTTTTCATAGAAGAAGTTTGCGCCGGGGCCTTCGGCCACATTGCCGTTAATATCGAGAAGGAGTGCCTCGTCGTAACCGTTGCATGCGGCCTCGTGCGTGGCAAGTATGGAGTTTACGTAATGCCCGGTAGCTTTTGCGTCAATAAAAGTAGATTTGGGATTAGGCCGCTGAAAGGAAGAAATCATAATGTTGAGCAGGTCGTTTCCAAGGTAGCGTGGCCACTCCCATGCACACATAAAAAAGCTGGTTTGCGCCGGTGGCAGTAATTTCATCATGGGTTCTCCATACACCAATGGGCGAATATAGGCATCGGTTAACCCGTTTAACCTAAGCAATTCGTAGCTGATATCTATGAGTTCCTCTACCGAATACGGCAATGGCAGGTGCATTACCTTTGCAGAATAATGCAGGCGTTGATAATGTTCGCGGGCTTTAAAGATATGGGTTCCCGATGGGGTGTTGTAGGTTCTTATACCTTCAAAAACTCCCAAGCCGTAGTGGATTGTTTGGGAATAAAGACCTGTTACTGCCTGCGAGGCAGGAACCCAATTGCCATTAAGGAATACTATGGTTTGGTGATTGAAATACATAGCTTGCTTGTGAATGGTGATGGTCAATACGGTAGGTTGAAAAACCAAATATGCATAATTGCTTTGCTTTGCGCATAATTAGTTGCCAATAATATGCTGATTTTGGGGGTTTTCAAAAAAAACAGTCCCTTTTTTACGCAAACAAGCAAATTTTACTTCTTTTTTGTGTTTAAACATGAAAATTTAAAAGTTGAAATAAGTTTTCCCTGATGTATTAATTTGCGTTGCTTTACCTTTTTGGGAGTGTAAAAGGCAGGAGTTTGGGAAAGATATCTACCGCCGGGTATTGTTTGGCATACTATCCGTTTCCGGCACAACAGGATTCCTGCATTGCCGGCTTGTTTAAATGATACCAACAAAAGCAAAACACAATTTACCCAAGGTAAAACCTTGTGCAGATTCCTTTAACGAGGAACTGCCTTGCGCGGGCTGGGCGTTTATCTGTACATTAAATTAGCAAGTCTATTGCTAAAGCCTACAGGAGTAGCTAACGCGCCTCGCAGCCGTAGTTTTTGATGGAGAATATGAGGTCGTCCACTTCTTTGGTGTCAATGTTTTCAATTTCGGCTGCATTTCGGGCTTCTAAAGCAACGGCAAGGGCATTTTCGCAGTTTTTGTCTGTTTTTCTCAGGAGGCGGGCTTTAATGAGGTTTTTCCGGTAGTTGGCGCCATCAATTTTAATAGCTTGGTTAACCCATTCGAGAGCTTGTTTAAAATAGCTGCCTTCGTTCATGTAGAGGAAATACTTTTCGGCCAGAATTACCAACAATTGCGGGTTGTCGGCACCTTTTTGTTTCACATAGGTATTGGTAATAGCAGCAAATTTTTCAAAACTTTTGGTGTTTTCATAGTATTGTGCCTTAAAGAAATAAAGCAGGTCTTCTGTATGGGGCAAGTTGGCATTATGAATTACCATCATAATTTTTTGAAAAATTTTGTCGTCTCGCTGATGCACGGCAATTCGCAGGCTATTATAGAGGGCAATGGTTAGTTTTTCGTTTAAAACTGCACCATATCTAAGTTTATAGTAGCTAATGTCGGCAAGCATATAATCAACGGCTCTTGTTTCAACATTGTCAAGGAAATCGTAGATAAAGCTTACATTTTCGGGCGATGATAATTCTTCATCGGTTTGTGTTTGCAGGTATTGGTTTACTATGGCAGAGCAGGGCTGGTTAAAGGTTTTGAGCAAGTAGGCACACTCATACAGTTCTTGTGGCGATGCCAGTTCATTGCTTGCTTTCCGAAACAGGTTTTCGAGTTTTTGCCGGTTTGCGGGGGTTCTTTCCTGCAGGTGCATTACTTCTTTTGCACTGCTGATGAGGTCATCGGGGGTTCTTATGTTTTCTGTTTTTTTAATGAGTTGCCCGTTGGGTTCAAAATAAAGAAGGGCGGCATTATTACCAAGGTTGAGGATGTTGGCAATATTAAAATACTCTGTGCGGTCAATATTCAGGCGGTAGTTAATAAAGTTGTCGTTATAGAAGCGGCCTACTTCGGGATTTGGGTAAAGGCTTTGCTCCAATACGTTGCAGGGGGCGCAGCCGTTCCATGTGGTGTGCACAAAGGCAAATGTTTTTTCGTTCAGCACTCTTTCCATAAGTGTTTCAAAATTGCCTTCCTGCTGAAACAAAATGCCGTTTTGCAGTGGCGTGGAAGCCGCCAAAAAAAGTGTGAGCGAAAAAGCACCTAAAAGCAACAACTGCATAGGAGAAGTAGAGCAGTTATTCATATTGCTGAATTTATAAGTTAGGTAATATTGCCCTGCCCTTTAACCGGCACAGCAGATTGGGTAATGTTGCCAATACCCGTTATGGTATCAAAAGGCGGGCCATAAATAAATGATTGGGTTTTACAAAAAAATAAACTGCTTTAGGAGGCAGGAGTTTTAAGGGTTATTGTTGTGCATGGAATTTCGGTATTGTTTGCTTTCTATCTGGTCTATCAGTTCGCTGGCCTGCTCATAATCAATACCCCGCAGTTTAGCTACATATATAGCGTTTTTGGCTGCTGCAAGCGCTTTTGTGTTTTGCCCCAGTTTTAAAAGCAAAGAAGCATAGGTAAAGTTGTTATAATATTCATTTTCAATGTGAATGGCTTTTTTAATCCACTTTGTAGCAACTTTGAGCATTTTTTTGTTGCTTACATGCAGGGCAAATTTAGTACACACTTCATTCAGCAAAGCGGGGTCAGAAACGTTGTTGTTGTTCAGAAAGTTGTAGGTAAATTTTGCGTAGGTGTTCCAATCATTAGTTCCCTGGTAATAAAGGCTTTTAATTTCAAACTCAAACTCGGCGCGGTCGGGCAGGCTGGCTTTTTTAATCAGCTCGTCCACATGTTTAAAAAAATTGGTGTCGTTTTGTTTGGTAGCGGTAAGCACGCCGTTAAAGATGGCGGCTTTTACCTTGCTGTTTATTTCGGCGCTGCCGTAGGTTTGTTTAAAATAGTAGATGTCTTTTACCAAAAAGTCTATGGCAAGGTTATCAAGGGTTAGGGCAAAGTCATAGATAAATTTGCGGTTTTCATCGGTTCTGGTTCTGTTTTCCTGTTTAATCAGGTATTCATTGACCACAGCATTAAAAGGTTCGTTATACTTTTGTGCCAGGTAGGCATACTCTTTAAGGAGCGTAGGATATCTGATACCTTTTCGGTATTGGTCTCTTACTTCGGCAAAACGGGCGGCATGGGGGTCGGCATTGGCAAACCGGTAAACCGACCTGCTGCCGGCCAGGTTTTGCCCCAATACTAAAAATTCGGCGGGGGTTTTGCAACCGGTTACTTTTTGCAAAATGGTTTTACCATCGGCAGAAAAATAAAGCAGGGCGGGCAATTCGGTAATGTTGTAAAGCTGCTGGAAATAGTCATTGTTGCGGTCGCTGAGATTTACCTTGTAGTTTATGAAGTACTCATTGTAAAACCCGGCAACAGTTTTATGGCAAAAAACTTCCTTATCCATTATTTTGCAAGGTGGGCAGTAATCGGCATATACATCTACAAAAATGAGTTTTTGCTCTTCCTGCGCTTTTGCAATTACATTAAACCATGTATCGGACTGAAAAAAACCGATGGTTTCATTTTGGGCCTGTGCGGTGTTTGTTGCGCCGGAAAGCCAGGCTAAGAAACAGAAAATAATCGGAAAGGTGTAGTAGTGCTTCATAATAAATAGCATTCAATCTGGCGTTAAGAAAACTATCTGTCTTAAATTTATATGCGCATCTTCCGTGCTATTGGCAAGGCAGCGCTCAAACTCATCTATTGCCTGTTGCCGTTTTGCGTTGAAGCAGGGGTTTAAAATGGTAAACGTGCCCTTTACCTGTTCTTGCAAAGGGCACGATACGTTATGGAAAAACCGGCGTTCTGTTTTGTTGCTTAATCTTCACTTTCTCTGAAATCGGCCGGAATGGGTTTGCTTTTCCTGATGAACTCCTGCAATTTAAGGGTGGTGGAATAATCTACTCCCTGCTGACGTGCCACTTCAATTGCCTTTTCGGTTTCTTTCATTGCTTTATCGGGTTTGCCGACTTTATACAGTAATGCTGCGCAGGTTTCTCGGTATTTAAAGTTAGCAGGTTTTTGGTTAATAGCTTCCTGCATCCACAATTGAGCTTTTTGAAGCATTTCTGGCTGGGCTACCTGCTGCATAAAATTCCATGCAATATTATCCAGCAATTCGGGTTGTTGTTCTTTGCCGGTTCCAAGAAACGCAACGGCAGCATTGGCATATTCGTCCCATTTTTCTGCCTTTTCGTAGTAGAGCATTTTCATACTTATTTCACAGACGCCGGCATTGCTCAAGCCCGATAATCTTATTTTTTCCGAAATTTGTTTTAAATCGGGTGCGCTAACCGTATTGCCGGCATTGGCCAACGAAACCACAAACTGCCTTATAGCTTTTTCAATAGTTTTATCTACTTCGGCTTTGGAAAACTGGCTTACAAAAAAGTTGCGGTTTGTGGTGAGTATGGAGTAAGCCATGCTGTGAACATTGTCGGCAAAGTCTAAGATAAAGCGGCTTTCAGACGGGTTCAGGTAATTTTGCGGGCCGGTGATGGTGAGGTAGTCATCTACCACTACTTGGTACAACTCATTGTACTCACGCATTTTATAGGCTAAGCCCCGCAAAAAATCAGGCTGTTTATTGCCATTGCGGTACTGTTGCAGGTAATCAAAAAACTCTTTGTATTCTGTAACCGCCGGTTCAAATTTTACCTCGTCCTCATGTTGCTCGGCCAGGCCCAATACTTTATTGGCAAGCACCATTAAATCTGCCGGAGTTTTAAACCCATTGTCTTTATACAGCAACTCGCCATTGGGATTTAAAAAGAGGTAAACCGGGTATTGCAACATGCCAATATTGGTCAGTTCATATTTGTTGCGCAATTGCATACCTTCCTCACTCTGCAACTCCAACGAAATAGGAAAAAACTGGTCGTTGATAAGGGCCGCTACATCGGGCTGAACAAATACCGTTTTTTTCATCCGGTTACACTCGGGAGTGAACCGTGTATAAACATACAAAAAAATTGGCTTATTTATTTGCTTCAGTTCGTTGAACGCTTTTTCAACGCTTACCGGGTAGAAAGTAACAGATTCCTGCTCGGTTAATGCATCTTCCTCTACGCCCTGTGCTTGCACAGCACTTTGCGAAAGAATACAAGCCAAAACAAACAGGAAGGCAACAATTTTGCCAAAAAGTGGGTTTAAGTGGTTCATATAACGCATATTTGCAGGAGTGACAAAACTACTAAATACCAATTTCAGCATCTCTTCCTGTATTCAGACTTCTTTAGACTCTGTCAGTCACCGGCCGCTAAAGCAAACTTGACTAATTATTTTTGTCATGGCTTTTGACGACAAACAAACAACACCGTTTAAACCTAACACAACTTAAACCGAATTTTTGTAAAGAAACCCGCAATAAAAGAAGATCTTTCTGCTGATTTTAAGTTTTTTAGTGTTTGGGTATGCAATAAATGCGTTGATAAGGGTTTGAGATGCTAAGTTACGGCCAATTTGCCAATAAAACAATACTTAACCTGTAACCTTGCACATATTCTTTTTGTATTGTAATTTGTCCCAAAAATCGTGCCTATATTCGTTAATTATTAATTTACAATCATGAAATATTACCTAATTGCCGGAGAAGCATCGGGCGATTTACATGGCGGAAATCTCATCAAGGCTTTGAAGCATGCCGATGCAAACGCCCAATTCAGGTGTTGGGGTGGCGAGCATATGCAGCAAGCCTCTGGAAATGAGCTGGTTAAGCATTATAAAGATACCGCTTTCATGGGCTTGGTAGAGGTTCTGCGTCATTTTCGGGCAATTCTTAAAAATATTTCCTTCTGTAAAGCCGATATTGTCCAATTTAAGCCCGATGTGGTTATTCTTATTGATTACCCGGGTTTTAACCTGCGTATTGCAAAGTATGTGAATGAATTAGAAATAAAGATATTTTATTACGTATCCCCACAGGTTTGGGCCTGGCATCAATCGAGGGTAAAGTTTATGAAAAAACATATTGATTCGCTTTTCGTGATTTTACCTTTTGAACCTGCCTTTTTTTCCAAATTCGGGTGGAGTGTTCTATATTTTGGACACCCTTTACTTGATGCAATAGACAATGAAAAAAAACATGCTGTTTCAAATAATACTATGCAAACTTTATTGCCTGTATGGAACAAACCGGTAATTGCCTTGCTGCCGGGCAGCCGCAGGCAAGAGGTAACACGCATTTTACCCACCATGCTTAAAATGGCTGGTAAGTTTCCGCAATACCAGTTTGTAGTGGCAGGGGTTGGCTCCTTGCCCGAAGCGTTGTACCAATCTATAACAGCCATGTCGGGAGTGCCGGTGGTGTATGGGCAAACACACCATTTACTGCAACAGGCTACGGCCGCATTGGTAGCATCGGGTACTGCCACCCTCGAAACGGCTTTGCTCAATGTGCCGCAGGTAGTATGCTATCGTGCCAATCCGGTTTCGGTAATTATTGCCCGCAGACTGGTAAAAGTTCCGTATATTTCGCTGGTAAACCTTATTGCCCAAAAAGAAGTAGTAACCGAACTGATACAGCAAGATTTTACCGAAACCCGCCTGCAAAAAGCCCTTGCCGATATTTTGCCCAACGGCGGTGCAAGGCAAAAAATGCTTGAAGCCTATGCACAACTGCGTATAATGCTTGGCAACAGCGGCGTTTCAGACAAAGTGGCGGAGGCTATGGTTGCGCTGCTTAAAAAGCAACAGCCCTGAACAAAGCGCTATTGTTCCTCACCTACCTAATTAATTCAACCATGCAGGAAAAATTTACCAACTTAGCCTACCTCGATTTTGTGGCGCAATGCCATAACCCCAACGTAATTATACTTGATGTGAGAACAGCAGCAGAATTTACCGATTTTCATTTGCCCGATGCGGTAAATGTTGACATAAAACAACCCGGCTTTTCCGATGAAATTGCCGAACTGGACCCGAAAAAAACTTATCTGGTATATTGCAGCAAAGGCATACGAAGTGTAAATGCCTGCCTGCTGATGAGCCAAATGGGGTTTAACCGTATATTTAACCTGAAAGGCGGGTTACAGTCTGCCCCATAATTTTTTTACTATACGCCAACCACTCACCCACCTGCAAAGTATGGCAAAAACATAACAAAACAGGTGCATTTTAACTGCTTTACATTGCAGAAAAATGCACCTGCCATCGATTTCAGATGTCTGTCAGTAAAAAAACCTTGCTTACAGTGCAATTTGACGTTCTTCTACCATTTTGCGAATGTTTATAAGTGCATAACGCATACGCCCCAAGGCAGTATTAATACTTACATCGGTAATGGCAGCAATTTCCTTAAAACTCAAATCGGCATAATGCCTTAAAATTACCACTTCGCGTTGTTCGGGCGGTAGGCTGTCTATTAAGCGGCGCACTTTTCCGGCTGTTTCATCGCGCTCAATCCGGTCTTCAGCGCTCTCTTCCACAAATTTCAGCACCTTAAAAATATCCTGCCCATCAGAAGTGGTAATGGTAGGTGTTCTTTTGGTTTTGCGGTAATGATCTACGCACAAATTGTAGGCAATGCGCAACACCCAAGGTAAAAACTTGCCCTCTTCGGAGTATTTACCCCGTTTCAATGTTTCAATTACCTTAATAAAAGTGTCTTGAAAAATGTCTTCCGCAAGCACTTCGTCCTTTACAAAAAGGAGAATGGAAGTGTAAATTTTGTCTTTGTACCTGCGTATCAGTTCGGCCAAAGCCTTGTCATCGCCTGATCTGTACATTCTGATCAGCACTCTGTCGCCAATTAAGTGCAATGTCATAATATGATATGTTTTTTTTAAGCACTACCGGTTAATTATCAGCCGGTTAATTAGCGTAGAGTTTTTCTCGATAGATGATGTTTATTGAGTGATTATAAAATTATCCCGTTTAAACAGGTAACTTTTGGGGTGTTTGCTAAACAAAGATAGGTTTTTTTTTCATTACCGCAAAATTTTTTTGTGTTTTTTCTATAAAATTTAACACTTTGCCCATTTTGCCAAACAAACCCAAATGCTTTATACATTCGCCTTAAACAAAAAATAAAACAATATGGCTTTAAATAAAAGCATTTCAGCACTACTACCCTTTCAAGGCAACCTATTTTATTTTTAGCCCGCTTTTGTTTGGCGCTAAACTCCAGATTAGACCAATTTGTTTACCATTAGTTTAGTAAAAAAACGAACTTTGTAACAATTATTCCCATCAGCGCTGTTTCAGTGGTTGACCAACCTGCTGCCCGCTACCATAAAACCACCAAATGCCTTTCATGAGCGTTTTCACTACAGCCGATTTAGACAACCTAAGCCCCCGCCAATTCATTATTATTAAAGGCGCCCGGCTGCACAACCTTAAAAACGTAAGCGTAGCCATACCCCGAAACCGGTTTGTGGTAGTAACCGGCGTATCGGGCAGCGGCAAATCTTCTCTTACCATAGACACCCTTTATGCCGAAGGGCAACGCCGCTATGTTGAAAGCCTTTCTTCTTATGCCAGGCAGTTTCTTACCCGAATGAACAAACCCGATGTGGACTATATTAAAGGTATATGCCCCGCCATTGCCGTTGAACAAAAGGTAATTACCCGTACCTCGCGCTCTACGGTTGGCACCCTTACCGAAATTTATGACTACCTGCGCCTGCTCTATGCCCGCGCCGGCATTACCTACTCCCCCATATCGGAGCAAATGGTAAGGAAAGACGAAGTTTCAGACGTAACCGATTTCATTTTTTCCTTACCTCCCGATACCAAAATTCAAATTCTTACCCCTTTGCACCTGCACGGGCAGGGCAAACAGGCGCTAAAAAGAGAACTCGACCTGCTGCTGCAAAAAGGGTTTACCAGAATTGAATACGGCGGGCAAATTCTTAAAATTGAAGACCTGAACCCCGACGAAAACACACTGACCGATATGCGCGTGCTCATTGACCGCTTAGTAGTAAAACCCGATGACTACGACACCCGTACCCGCTGCGCCGACTCGGTCAATACCGCCTTTTTTGAGGGGTTGGGCCAATGCATCATTTCTATAAACAACCAGGAAACCCGCCACTTCTCTAACCGTTTTGAACTTGATGGGCTTACTTTTGAAGAACCCAATGCGCACTTTTTTAACTACAACAGCCCTTACGGCGCCTGTCCGGTTTGCGAAGGGTTCGGACAGGTAATTGGCATTGATGAAAATCTGGTTTTCCCCGATAAAAACCTGTCGGTTTACGAAGGTGCCATTGCCCCGTGGCGAACCGAAAAAATGAAAGCGTGGAACGATGAACTTGTTTTGCACAGCCATAAATTTGAGTTTCCTATTCACCGCGCTGTTTCAGACCTAAGCCCCGAAGAATACCAACTCCTATGGACAGGTAACCAACATTTTGAAGGACTCGACATGTTTTTTAAATACCTTGAAGAGCAAACCTACAAAATACATTACCGCGTTTTGCTGGCAAAATACCGTGGCAAAACAACCTGCCGAAACTGCAAAGGTTCGCGCCTGAGACCCGATGCGCAATATGTAAAAATTAACGGCAAAGCCATTACAGATCTGGTAAACCTGCCCTTGCAAGAGGTAAAACACTTTTTTAACCACCTGCAACTTACCCCGCAGCAGGCACAAATAAGCCGCCGTATTCTTACCGAAATCAACAACCGCTTATCTGTTATGCTGCAGGTTGGATTGGGTTATTTAACCCTTAACCGCGTTTCGGCTACCCTTTCGGGCGGCGAAACACAGCGCATTAACCTTACAAGGTCGCTGGGCAGCAACCTCACCAACTCCATGTACATTCTTGACGAACCCAGCATAGGACTCCACCCCCGCGATACCGACCGCCTGATTGGCGTACTGAAACAACTGCGCAACATGGGCAATACCGTTATTATTGTAGAACACGACGAAGAATTTATACGCGCCGCCGATTACCTTATTGATATGGGTCCCTTGGCCGGCCACCTGGGCGGCGAAGTTGTTTTTGCCGGACCGCCCAACCAACTCAGCAACCAACCCAACAGCCTTACCGCACAATATATACAGGGCATTAAACAAGTAGAAATGCCCAAAAACCGCCGCGTGCCCAACCGGTTTATTGCCATAGAAAAAGCCCGGCAACACAACCTCAAAAACCTTACCGCCAACTTTCCGCTCCAATGTATAACAGTGGTCACCGGCGTAAGCGGCTCCGGAAAAACCACGCTGGTAAAAGAAATTTTATATCCTGCCCTTAAACAAAAACTCAACCAGCCAACCGATGCGCCGGGTAATTTCGGGCAGATTGGCGGCCATACCGAAGATATTGCACAAATAGAACTTATAGACCAAAATCCGCTGGGTAAATCTTCGCGCTCTAACCCAATTACCTACATTAAAGCCTATGATGCCATACGCGACCTGTTTGCTAACCAACCTTTAGCTAAAATGCGCGGATTTTTGCCCAAACATTTTTCGTTTAACGTAGAAGGCGGCCGCTGCGAAACCTGTCAGGGCGAAGGCGAAACCGTAGTGGAAATGCAGTTTTTGGCCGACATACACCTTACCTGCGAAGACTGTAACGGCAAACGTTTTAAAGCCGAAGTGCTGGAAGTACAATACAAAAACCACTCTGTTTACGACATACTGGAAATGAGTGTTGAGGAAGCCCTGCTATTTTTTGCCGACCATAAAGAAATTGCCTCCAAAATAAAACCACTGTCAGATGTGGGGCTGGGTTATGTAAAATTGGGGCAGTCTTCCAGCACCCTCAGCGGCGGCGAGGCGCAGCGGGTAAAACTGGCTTCTTACCTTAGCAAGGGCAAAGCTCAGGAACCTATCCTCTTTATTTTTGACGAACCCTCTACCGGACTCCATTTTAACGACATTAATAAACTGCTGCAATCTTTTAATGCATTGGTAGAAAACGGGCATACCATAGTAGTGGTAGAGCACAACCTCGATATTATTAAATGCGCTGACTGGATTATAGACCTTGGCCCCGAAGGCGGCAACGAAGGCGGACACCTGCTCTACCAAGGTCCGCCCAATGGCATACTTGCCGTAGCCAACTCCTATACCGCCCAATACCTCAAGCAAAAAGCAGCCCGGTGAGTAGTTGGGGCAATTATGCCCCGCAACAGGTAAGCGGCAATGCTACACCAACCTTCGCTTAAACTTACCAGCATGAAAGCATGGTTGGAATAAAATAACCTATGATTTGCTTTGCCCCCTCAATCACCGCACACTACAACCCCGCAGGAGATTACAGTGCGTTGTACCTCTTCATGACATCAATGGTACGCATATCTGCCACCAAAATTGCAGGGCGCCGCCCCTTGTGCCCTACCCAAAAAACTAAGGAAGGCGTTTTTTATCAGTAAGGATCTACATCTACCTGTACTATGACAGATTTATAGTTTTTATCGGCATAGAGGGCGGAAATGGTTTGGGCTATGTATTGTTTGGTATCGGCAAGGTGGCTGTTTTTACCCAGTTTCACCAAAATCTGGCGCAGGTAATAATTTCTTACCCGTGCAACCGCCGGAAGCCCCGGACCTAAAATGCCGTTGCCGAGGTTTTTTTTGAGGGCGGCGGCCAGTTCAAAGGCGGCACTGTTTACCTTCTCTTTATCGGTATGTTTGAGCAAGAGCGAAATAAGGCGGGTAAAGGGCGGATAGTTGTACTTGAGGCGCTCGGCCAGTTCGGCATGGAAGAAGCCGGTGTAGTTGTTTTGCAGTACGTAGTTGATGACGGGGTAGTTGGGGTTTTTGGTTTGTATGAGCACTTTACCCTGTTTCTCTCGCCTGCCGGCGCGGCCGCTTACCTGCAACATGAGCTGGAAAGCCCTTTCAGCCGAACGGAAATCGGGGAAAAAGAGCAGTTGGTCAGCGCTGAGGATGCCTACCATGTTTACGTTGTCAAAATCAAGTCCTTTGGTTACCATTTGCGTGCCTACCAAAATATGGGTTTCTTTTTGCTCAAAGCGTTGAATAATGCTTTCGAAACCGGTTTTGGTTCGGGCTACTTCCAAATCGAGCCGGTCAATTTTTGCATCGGGAAAAATATGTTGCAGTTCGTCTTCCACCTTTTCGGTGCCAAAGCCGTGCTGGGAAATACGGGTGCTGTTGCAGGACTTGCATTGGGTTACGGTGTTTGTTTGGTAACCGCAGTAATGGCATTTTAGCCGGTGTATGTATTTGTGGTAGGTAAGGCTAACATCGCATCGGGGGCATTGGGGTATCCAGCCGCAAACTTCGCAAGCCAACTGAGGTGCATAGCCGCGCCGGTTTTGAAAAAGTATCACCTGCTCTTTTAAATCAAGGGCTTCCTTCATTTCCGCAAGTAACTGCTCGCTAAAGTGCGACCGCATGCGGTTTTCTTTGGCGGCCTGGCGCATGTTTACCACTTCAATGATTGGGGGTTCTACGTTGCCGTAGCGTTGGGTAAGGGTTACCAGTCCGTATTTGTTGAGTTTTACCGCATTGTAGTAGCTTTCTACCGACGGGGTGGCCGAACCAAGCACGGTTTTGGCGCCAAACAGGGAGGCGAGGTAAATGGCAGAATCGCGGGCGTGGTAGCGGGGAGCGGGGTCGTATTGTTTAAAGGAGGTATCGTGCTCTTCGTCCACAATAAGCAAACCCAGATTTTGAAAGGGCAGAAACAAAGATGACCTTGCGCCCAACACTAATTTATACTCGCCCCGGAGCACTTTCTGCCATATTTCTATGCGCTCCTGATCGTTAAATTTGGAGTGGTAAATGCCTACCTGGTTGCCAAATACTTTGCGAAGGCGGTTTATCATTTGTGAGGTAAGGGCAATTTCGGGCATAAGAAACAGCGCCTGCCTGCCTTCGCTAATGGTTTCCTGAATGAGTTGTATGTACAGTTGGGTTTTACCGCTGGAGGTAACACCGTGCAGCAATACCACCTGTTTATTGGTAAAATGTGTTTTTATTTCCCGAAGGGCATTTTGCTGATAGTCTGACAGTTGGTAAGTGACCGTTTGCGTATGGGGCAGTTGTGGCAGGCGGCTTACCGTGCGCTCTTGCTGCCCGAAAATGCCTTTTTTTACCAGTGCCTTTACATCGGGCTGCAGCAGTGCCGGGGCTTTGGTTTGCAGTTCTTTTAAGGTAACCAAGGTTTGCCCCGTTTCGTTTTTTACCTGTATGTATGCCATGAGGGCGGTAAGCTGTTTGGGTGCCCGCGTCAGGCTGTCGAACAGTTGGTGCATGGCTTCATCGGGTTCAAATTGGGGCATAAGAGCATACACGGTTTCGATTTTAGATTTGTAGCGCTCTACCAGTTCTTCCTTCACAAAAATTACCCCTTTTTCGAGGAGCGATTTTATAAGGTGCAGCACATTTTTTCGGTTTACTATGTGTTGTACCTCTTGCAGGGTAATTTCGGGGTGTTGGGTAAATGCTTCGGCAACCAGAAATTCCTCATCGGAAAGCAGCGAGTAATCGTGCTGGAAAGTGGGGTTCAGTTCCAGTAAGGTTTCGCTGGATAGTTTAAAGGCCGACGGCAGGGCGGTGTTCATTACATCACCTTCGGCACAAAGGTAGTACTGCGCCAACCATTGCCAGAACTGCAACTGCAGGTTGGTAACCATAGGTTGGTCATCGAGTACGTTTATGATGGGTTTAACGGCATAAGACGGCGGGTTATCTTCAAACACATTTTTTACAATGCCGGCATATATGCGCTTTTGCCCAAACTGCACCTCTACCCTTTTGCCCGGTCCTATAGTTTGCAGCAAGTGCGGCGGAACCTCATAAGTATAGGTTTCGGCAAGTGATAGCGGCAATAAAACATGGGCATAAACGGGCATGGCGGCGGGGTTGTAGGGGTAGGTTAGTGCATTCTGTCGCCGCGCGGGGTAAGGTTTTGCATCAGTTCTGCTTCAAAAGCAAGCCACTCTTGCCAGCGTTTGCGCACCACCTCGGCGGGCATATACAGGCGGGCAAGTTCCAGAAACAGGGTATAATGTGCGGCCTCGGCCACCATAAGGCGGTAGTAGAAGTTTTGCAGGGCTTCATCGGCAATACCTTTCCAGAGCAGTTTAAAGCGTTCGCAGCTTCGGGCTTCAATGAGGCCGGCCATCAGCAGTTTATCGAGCAGTTGTTCATCGCGGCTAACGCCTTTTCGCACAAATTTGAGCAGTTCGTTTACGTACTCGTCTTTGCGTTGCCGCCCAAGTTTAAGGTTTCGCTTTTTCAGTTCGGTGAGTACCATTCTGAAATGCCCCCATTCTTCGGTAACTATGGGCGCTAATTGCTCTACTAATTCGGTTTTTTCGGGATATTGCTGTATGAGCGAAATACAGGAGGAAGCGGCTTTTTGCTCGCAGTAGGCATGGTCGGTTAAAATATCTTCAATACTTTTTTCGGCAAGGTTTACCCAACGCGGGTCGGTAGGCAGTTGCAGGCGTAAAATTGTGTTCATAAAAGCAGGTATCAGAAAAAGATAATGAGGCAAAAACCGAACCCCCAAAGCAGCTAAAACTACTTTTACCTATTAAACAAATAAATCTAAAAAAAGTTAGGGCTTATTTATATTGCCCTAACTTTTACCTCGTTTATACCTGCCCAAATCTAAAAAATACCAGCTTTTTTAATGCCACTGCAAAGAATTTGCTGGAAAATCCAATTCTCTTAATCAACATTACGGCTCCACTAAACCGAAAGATTTCCATGCACCCCCGCCCGATGCAATAGCCGCATACACCCAACCGGCAGGTCCGCCAACTATGGGGTTGTTATTAAAAACCATATCTCCAACGTTGGCCGGTTCGGTGGGTATTTCATTAGAAACTCCTACTTTGATGCGGTTTGTACCCCTGCCCATAAAAAAACCGAGCGGAAAAGCAACATTACCTACTATGGGGTAACCATTTATGCTTTCTTCAGAAGCGGCGAGCGTACTGGAAAAAGCCATAGCCGTATAAATAGCCGCCGGACTATAAACTGGTATTGTTGTAGGTGGAGGAGAAACATAATACTTTAATTGATACCATTTCCTGTATTCTTCTTCCGATTCGGGGTTAAACTCCAACCGCCATCTTCCAAAAGAAAGTTCTCCGACATTTGGCGTATCTTTTAAGGTTTCTTCCAAAAATGTTATTTGGATAGACAAATCTTTTCTTCTGCCCTCATTTTTTTGAAGTAATCTGTCAATTTCTTCCAATTCTTCCCTATCCGTAGCAGCTACTCGTTTTTCTTTAAGTTGTATCTGTTCTTCCAATAAATCCAATGACTGTCTGTATAAATCATACCTTTGCCGCAACAGGCTTATGGTTTTTTCATCTGTATTGGTAGCATCTAATTTTCCATAATCAAAATTACCGATACTGAAATCATTCTCCGAACCGAACTCAAATATAACACCCGGCAAATGACTTCCTGCCGTGAAATCTACTATATTGCCCACTTTGTTCTCAAAGCGTATGCCGCCATGCTTCTTTTGAATATAAAAAGTGTTGTCTTTCCAAATAGTACCGCTGCCTACGGGAATCGGGCTTTCTGCCCCTATCCAAATTGCAGGTTTTTTTATTG
>NBMY01000071.1 GCA_002212985.1 Sphingobacteriales bacterium TSM_CSS | reverse complement strand
ATTTACCCGGTCAATTACCTGTTTTAAATAAGGGGCAGCGTGTAACAGCCGGCTGCCGTACCACGAAAAAAACTCGCCGTTTACGGGCAAAATCGTTGCTCTATGCAGTATTTCTTCAATTTCGGCTGTATGTTTGGGGGTAAACGGGTAAGGTTCAGACGACAGCATGACCACATCGGGTTGCAACTCCCTTAGCAAGGAAACATCAACTTGCGGATATCGGCCGGCTTCGGGTGGCAGGACATTGGTAAATCCGCAAACATGAGTAAGCATAGCATTGATAAAGGTTTGGTGGCCGGCTGCCATATACGGGTTTCGCCAAATTAGGTATAGCACCCGTTGCCCGTGTGCTTTGGGTATTTGTTCAAACAGGCGTTGTATTTGTTGTGTCATTTGGAAGGCGGCATCGGTTTTGCCGCAAAGTTGCCCAATTTGTTGTATCATGGCAATCGCATCGGGTAAATTTTGCACATCGCTCATCCAAACAGGCAGTATTTTTTCCAATTCCTCAATACCTTGCCGGGTATTTTCTTCTTTGTTGCCTATAACCAATTGAGGGTTAAGCGCCACAATTTTTTGTACCGAAAAATTTTTGGTGCCGCCTACTCTTGGTTTGTTTCGGTACCATTTCTGCGGGTAAATGCAAAATTTGGTAATGCCCACAACTTCTTCGTTCAGCCCCAAATCATACAATAGTTCGGTTTGCGATGGTACCAGCGATACTATGCGTTGCAGCGGTTGGGCAATAAGGACCTGCCTGTTCATTTGGTCGGTAAAAACTCCATGCATCTTAAAAGGCGCTTGTTACGTCTTTGCAAAGTTAGGCATTTATAAGGCAGGTTGTGTAAATGTTTGCTACTTTTGAGCTGCTTTACCACTGTTTCACTTTGTTTGCATTTGTTAAACCGTTTATAGTTTTTGTTTTATGCAGTTTTTTAAATTCATTTTACCCGCTTTAATAACTTTATTGTGTATAATGCCACTTGCCGCACAAGGCTGGCAGCAGGAGGTAAACTACCAAATAGAGGTAAGCCTTAACGACACCGCACACACGCTTACCGGCTTTGAAAAGGTGGAGTACGTAAACAACTCGCCCGATGAACTGCCTTTTTTGTACTTTCACCTGTGGCCCAATGCCTATAAAAACCAAAGCACCGCCTTTGCCAAACAACAGTTGGAAAACGGCAGCGCCAAATTTTATTACTCCAAAAGCGCCGAAAGAGGGTTTATTGACGGGCTTGCTTTTGAAGCAGACGGTAAACCGCTGACATGGGAGTACGACAAGAAAAACCCCGATATTGCCAAAATTACCCTGCCCCGGCCGCTTAAAAAAGGCGAAAAAATAACCATTCAAACCCCGTTTACCGTAAAAATTCCCGATAGCTTCTCGCGCCTGGGGCATGTGGGGCAGTCTTACCAAATAACTCAATGGTACCCCAAGCCCGCGGTTTATGATGCCAAAGGCTGGCACCCCATGCCGTACTTAGACCAAGGCGAGTTTTACAGCGAATTTGGCAGCTTTGACGTGCAAATTACCCTGCCTCAAAACTACGTGGTAGGCGCTACCGGCCGCTTGCAAAACCCCGAAGAGCAAACATGGCTTGCCCAAAAAGTACAGGAAACCATTCAAAAAAACGGTAATTTTAATGAAAAAGATCTTTCTTTTCCGCCATCGGCATTGCAACTTAAAACCCTGCAATACAAACAAGACAGCATACACGATTTTGCATGGTTTGCCGATAAACGCTTTCATGTGCTTACCGACACCGTACCACTGCCCAACTCAAACCGAAAAGTAATTGCCTGGGCTATGTTTACCAACGAAGAGGCTTCTTTGTGGACAAAAGGCGCGCAATACGTGGCAGATGCCGTGTATTTTTACTCCGATAAAGTAGGACTTTACCCCTACAACCACTGCACCGCCGTACAAAGCGCCCTTAGCGCCGGCGCCGGCATGGAATACCCCATGATTACCGTAATTGGTAAAAGCGGTTCGGCAAAAGCGCTGGAAGATGTGATTCTGCACGAAGTGGGGCATAATTGGTTCTACGGCATATTGGCCTCTAACGAAAGGCAACACCCCTGGATGGACGAAGGCATGAACTCTTACTACGAATACCGCTACCTTGCCGAAAAATACCCCGATGCCAAACTCATTGGCGAAATGGCAAACACAGGCATTGGCCGCGCATTTGACCTTACCGCCTACAAATCTTCCGATTTAATGTATTACCTCTACCTCATTCATGCCCGAAAAAACGCCGACCAAGCCATTGACCAACCCGCCGCCGACTACACACCCCTTAACTACGGCGGAATTGTGTATGGTAAAACCGCCCTGGTTTTTACCTACCTGCAGGCAGCCATTGGCACTCCTACCCTCGATAGTATTATGCACGAGTATTATCGCCAATACAGCTTTAAACACCCATATCCCCAAGACCTGAAACAACTTTTTGCCGCCAAAACAGGTAATCACCTCAACTGGTTTTTTGACGATATGCTCAATACCACCAAAAAACTCGATTATAGTTTGGTAAGCCGTAAACGCAACGCCAAAACCATTGGCAACACCCAATACGACCTGCTCACCCTTAAACAAAACAAAAAAACCGGTATTGAAGCCCCCTTTTCTGTTACTGCATTTAAAGACGGGCAACCCGTGCAAACCAACTGGTATGATGGTTTTACCGGTGCCTCGGAAGTTACTTTTCCGGCGGGCAACTACGATGTGCTCAAAGTAGATGCCCTGCAACAAATGCCCGAAACCAACCGCCGAAACAATACCCTGCACCTGCACAAGTTGTTTAAGCGAATGGAACCCCTGCGCCTGCAACCCTTTGGCAGCCTCGAAAACCCAAACCGAACCCAATTGTTTTTTGCTCCTGCCATTGGGTATAATGTGTATGATAAATTTATGCTGGGTATGGCTTTTTACAACAGCCTTATACCGGTGCGCCCTGTGCAGTTTACCTTAGTGCCCATGTATGCCGTTGGCTCCAACAGTTTTTCGGGCATTGGCGAGGTTAGCTGGAACAAATACCCCAGCAAGGTTTTTGAACACGTTGAATTAGCCTTGGGCGGCGCTACATTCGGAAACGGTAATTTTAGCGTGTTTAGTACCGATACCAGTTTAACCGACCGCACCCTTAGTACCGAAGTTTACAAATTTTACCGAATTGCTCCCCGTTTGGAGTTAACCTTTAAAAAGAAAAACCCGCGCCATGCCATAGAGCGCCGGCTTACCCTGCGCCATGTAAACGTGCTGCGCAACACCTACAACTGCCCGCCCAATACCAACTGCAGCGCCGTACCCCAAGATTTTTACCTCAATGAGTTGGCTTTTACCTGCCGCAACAACCGCCGCATTAACCCCCTTGGCTGGAGCGTAACCATGCAGCAGGGCAAGGAGTTTGCGCTGGCACAGGCCGAGGTAAAATACTTGTTTTCTTACGGAAACAGCCCCAAAAGCGGATTGGCCGTGCGCCTGTTTGGCGCCGCATTTTTGCAAAATAATACGCTAACCGACACCAATTCGCCCGTTTTGTTGCCCCTTACCATGCGCGGTGGCTACGACTATGCCATTGACCAGGTGTTTATAGGCCGAAACGAACCCGAAGGCTTTTGGACACATCAGGTTGGCACCGGAGCCGGCGGTTTTAAAGTGCCCCTTTCAATAGGTTATACCGATAAATATTTGCTGGCTGCCAACCTTAAAGCATCGGTGCCAATGCTTAAAAAACTGCCGCTTAAACTCTATGCCGATATTGGAATACCTTATACCGATGTTGCCGATGACGGGTTATGGTCGGGAAAAGTGTTTTTTGATGGCGGCATTGCCCTTACCCCGGTACCCGATGCAATAGAAGTTTACTGGTCATTGGTATCATCAAACAATATAAAAGAGGTGTATGAGGCAAACAACCTCAAATGGTATGAGCGCATTACCTTCCTCATTAACTTTAGCGCACTGAACCCCATTAAAGCCGTGCGCAATTTTAACTTTAACCTGTAGCGTGCCAAAAGGTTTCTGCCATCGCTACCTTGCGTTAAATTATGGAGAAATTTAAAGTGCGCCGCTGGAAATTACCCTATATGGTTTTGCAACTAAAGGTTGGGTTAGGGTGTTTGCCGATTTTCGGTAACTAATTGTGAGCAAACATCATTTACCACATTGGGTATGGCGTTCATTACCTCTAAGAAAGCGTCTATTTTTTCTGGCGGAAACTGGTTTAAAATTTGCTGGTTTACACGGTAAACCCCTTTAAGGGCCAGTTTTCGCATTTCCCTGCCATAGTCGGTAAGGCAAACATATACTTTCCGGTTATCGGAACCATCTTTGCGGCGCACTATCAGCCCACGCTGCTGCATAGATTTCAGCACGCGCGACAAGCTGTTGGGTTCCATGCCCATGCGGGGCGCTATTTTGGTTACAGGCGTGCCTTTTTCTTCGTTAATGGTAAGCAAAATAAAACCCGCCGCCATGGAACTGTTGTATCCTACTGCCATTTCGTTATACATGCGTGCTATTTCATGCCATACAGACCGCACTTTGTACACGACAAAAGTATTGGCTATTTTGGCAAAATCGTCGTTGTTGTTGAGTTGATTGTAATCCATGGGGCAAAGATACACAAATTTACCTGTTTTTAATGTAATTACCTTGGCATTATAAATGGCAAAAGGTACTGGATTTTAGCATTGGAAGGCAATTTTAAAAATAACCGTTGAGCAAAACGGTGGCATACGATGCCCCTTTTAGCGCCAGCACTGCCTTTATATGCGTTTGGGCAAAAGTTACGCTTTCTATGTAAATATCGGTAGGGTTGGCAGTAAAAACTACGTTTGCCACCTGTTGTTTTTTCAGAAATCGGGTTAAAAACAGGTTTAATTCCTGCAATTGCTCATTAATGAGTTCTTGTATGGTATCGCAAATTTTATCGGCCAAGGCTTGCCCTGCAAACCGGTTTGCAAGGTTAAGCAGCAGGCTGCCGGTATTAAGTTCATACTCAAAATTGCGGAGCGAGAGTGTTTTTTGTGCCGTGTTGTAGTGGGGGTTAAAGCGCAGGTAGGCTTTACCACTCATGGAGCCGCTAAAACCGGCTTCAATTAATGCCATGTTTTTTTCGGGCGAGGCATACAACTGCACGTTGCCAAATTTAAGGTGATACAGGTTGTTAAAAAAACGGTACACATACTGGCTCAGGTGGTCGTTAATAACCTGGCTTACTTTGCTATAGGCCAGATAGTTTACCACTTTTACCACCGCCGGCCGGACAGAATTTTCCTGCGTTTGGTTTCTGAAAAGTTGCACATCGGGCAATGGCAGCAGGGCAGGAGGCGGAACAGGCGGCTGTTGGGTAGCATTTTCTATCAATCCTTCAATAGATAAGTTCATTTCCAATTGTTTGCCTGCTGTTTTAATGCCCGATAAATATACATTACCCGGCCGGCAGCGAAGCCACATTTCGGGTTCGTCCCAAATTTGAAGAGGTTGTTGCAGGGTTTCCCAAACGGCAAAGGCAATGCTTCGGAAATCTAACTTTTGGGCAATTACCTCGTCAATTTTACCTATCCAAACAGCAAGGAGTTGTTCCAGTTCGCTTTCAATGCTGCCCATAGCGCCAACGGGTACGCCTAAAATTCTGAATTCGGGGCTTATTTGCCATGTAAATTCTTCTGTTTCGGTTCGGGTAAACAGGCGCCAGTTGCTTTTGAGGTGCATTTGTATGCGGGCTTTAACCGTTACCTGCATAATGGCTTCCAGCGGTGTAAGGCGCAGTAGTATGCCTTTGTCTTTTAAACTCACCTTGGCCTGAAGGGGTAAAAAAAGGAAGAGCGCATTGTTTTCAGCGCTCAGCCGCAGCGGCGCCGGTTTAATAATTTCGGCCGATACCGTGTAGGGTAGCAAACTTTGGGCAAGCCCCAATTGCAACGAGGAGGTCTGAAACAGACTGTACCCATCGGGCAGATATTGGTTAATGAACGCTTCCAGTTCAGTTAAAGGCAGCCGCACATGGGTATAAATTTGCGATAGTTCCCCGCCCTGCTCTGCTACAACAGGTACGTTGGCGGCTGAGCCGGGCGGCAGCGGGGGTGTTATATTTTTTTTACCTGCCATAGCGGGTGCAAAGTTCTGTTTTTTTGTTATTCTTCTGTTACTGCCGCCACCATTTAACAGGTGTAAATGTTGTGTTTTGGTGGTTTTTATGGCGGGAAAAGTAAACAACTCTTTGAAAAGCTAATTTGGATAATAGCGACAGGTAGTACTAAAGTTAAACAATTGCTTTCGACGCACACGCACATAAAGCCATTTTGAAGGCAGTTCTTCTTATTCGGTCTTATAATAGTTGCATGAAATGAGGTATTATAGTCGGTGATGTTATAGTTGATAAATGCTTATGTTTGCCTCGTGAAAAAGAACAAACATTTAGTGGGATTGGGTAAGCAAATTCGTGAACAGCGCAAATTGAAAGGTTTGTCGCAAGAGCAACTTGCTTGGCAAGCAGAGGTTGATCGCTCTTATGTTGGTGGAATTGAAAGGGGTGAAAGAAATGTAAGTTTCTTAACGCTGGTTAAAATTGCTAATTGTCTTGGCTGTGATATTGCAGAATTCACAAAAAGAATACCCGAAAATGATGAATGAAGATAAAATAAAATTGGCCGATAAACTCCTGTTGTATTGCAGCAAATTTAATGTTCCTCAAGAGTATTTGTTTGAGGTTCTTGAAGATCAAAAGGTAACTCCAATGATAAGAGGAAAAGCAATGGAATACAATGCTTTTCTTTTGTTGGAAAAGTTACTGCCCCGAACAACATGGAGTGTTCAAAAGCTAAATCTTAACGCTCAAACAGGCATTTATGATGAAGACATTAGCATTACCCATCGCAGAACAGGTATGATTTTAAAGGTTGAAAGCAAAAGTGCGGTTCGGGGATCTTTTAAAGATGGAAAAAGGAGCAGAAATTTTAACGTTCCTTATTTCTTAGTTAAAAGCCATAGGTCGAGAAGCAATATAAAATTGGCAGGCTCTTCAAACGACAGATATTCTGTCGATAGCTTTGATGTATTGATTACAAACACTTCGAATGCAATATTTCAAGGCAATACTGTTGGCGAGCATTTGGAAGTAATCTATGATAAAAATTTAAAAAAAATACTCTACGAATTTTACGATGTTTTGTCTGATGAAGATTTGATTAAAGCTGGCGAAAGTGATTGGCGTTACTGCATTCCAAAGGATATAGCGGTAGATGGCTTTATTCCAAGAACCCCGTATGTGAAATTATTTAACGATGAAAATTGGAAATCATTACATAGCATTGAAGAAAGGTTGTTGGAGGTTGTTGAAGAGAAACGCAAGTTAAACCAAACTACCCGAAGAAAATAAGGCAAAATCAGGCTCAAAAATTAAAGCTTGGTTGGAATTGTAATTTAATATGAACAGTTCTTTCCCTTTGTATCTTTCGCCTTTTTTGTCGGTTCTGTTTTTTTGGTCGTCGGTACGTTGTAAGCAATAGTTCCATTCTTTGTCGTGCATTTCAGTTGCCCAACTATATAATTCCCGAATTTCGGGTGTATTATCGTAAGTGATGAAAAGTTTCAGCCGGTGGTTGTTGCGCCGCAAACAAGCAGCAAGACGAGAATGGTCATCTTTTGAGAAAAAGTGCTGATAAAATTTATCTTGAGCTGCATTAAAGTAAGGAGGATCAATGAATAACAATGCACCGTTGGGCGCCTTGTCTATTATGTTTTCAAAATCAAGATTGGTTATTTCAACACCTTGCAATTTTTGACTTGTTCTCATTATATTCTGTGCCCAGTTTTTGGGTTGCATAGAATACTTGTCGCCGTAACCCCAATACATGTTTTTTGTATTCATTATGCCGCTGTATGATGTTCTGTTCAGGTAAAACCAACACCCTGCTCTTTCAAGAGTACTTTTTGGTTTAAACTCATTTTTGAAAAAGCCATGTAGTTCCTTTGTTGCAGGCAAAGGGCTGCCAACTAAAACATCTTCGGTAAGGTATTCGGGTATTTTGCTTTTTTCTGAGGGTTGCCTTTTGAGAAAGCAAATCAAATCATTGGGATTATCTCGAATTGTTAGATAGACATTCACAAGCTCGTCGTCAATGTCGTTAAGCTGGTTAAAGCGAACTTTCGGTTTGGCAAAAAAAATACTGCCACCACCCGCAAATGGTTCAATATATGCGGTATGAGATGGGATATGAGCAAGTATAAGTTTTCTTGCGTAAAACTTACCGCCTGCATAACGGAATGGGCTGTTAATTGAACTGTTCATAACGCAAATATATGATGACATGTTAACGTTTGCAAGTTTTTGTTTGTATTTTTCAAGGGATTTTTAAAGATGCTTGCTATAAACCCAAAAGTTCATCGTAATTACAAATTACTCAGGAATAACGGCCGCAAACATTGCCTTTCGGTTTTTTTATGGAAACACCAATATGCCTGTATTTTAAAAAAAACGAGTATCTTTATGCCATATTATACCTGCCGGCTGTACAAAAACGGTTGCCATTAGTTGCCATGACCTTGCCACATGCTCAACAACCATTGGCTTAATTTATTTTAACACCATGCGCGAACCCGCTTTTATAAAACAAAATGCCGATAAATGGAAGCGATTTGAGGAATTGCTGCACGAAAAACGAGGCGCAAAACCCGATGAACTGGCCGAACTGTTTGTGCAAATAACCGATGACCTCTCTTATGCCCGCACTTTTTACCCCCAAAGCCAGGTAACGGCCTACCTCAATGCATTGGCGGTAAAAGTACACCGCTCCATATATGTAAATAAGCGCGAAGACAGGCAACGGGTGGTTAATTTCTGGAAATTTGAACTGCCTTACCTCTTTTACCACTCAAGATTCCACTTTTTATATGCCTTTTTGTTTTTTACCATTGCCTTGCTTATTGGCTTAGTGTCTTCGGCCTACGACCCCACCTTTGTGCGCCTTATTTTGGGTGATTCTTATGTAAATATGACCCTCGATAACATAGCCAAAGGTGACCCGATGGCAGTTTACAAAGACAGTCATCAAACAACCATGTTTTTGGGCATTACCATTAACAATGTGCGCGTTTCTTTCATGGCTTTTGCTATGGGTATTTTTTGTTCTTTGGGTACAGCCTATATTTTGCTGTTTAACGGCATAATGGTAGGAGCATTTCAATACCTGTTCTACCAAAAGGGGTTGTTTTTAACCTCTTTCCTTACCATTTGGATACACGGTACGCTCGAAATATCAGCCATTGTTATTGCCGGTTGTGCCGGTTTTGTTATGGGCAACAGCATTTTGTTTCCTGGTACCTACACCCGCATGGAGTCGTTTCGGCGCGGGGCGGGGCAGGGGGTAAAAATTATCATCGGGTTGGTTCCTATTTTCATAACGGCGGCTTTTTTAGAGAGTTTTGTTACCCGTCTTACCCATTGGCCCAATATGGCAAAGGCAGCCATTATACTTGGCTCTATATCATTTATTACCTGGTATTTTGTGGTTTACCCGCGGCAATTGCAAAAAACAGGCATACCCAAAGATATATTGGAACTTGCCGAAGAATAACCCCGCAAAAAAAGTACCCGAAAACAGCTAAACAAGGTTGGTTATTGGCAGCGGTAATGGTATATTTGAGCTGAATTGTTGTTTTATGGGCTGGTAGTTTAACTTATTTCAACTTTTTGTGTCAGATTGGTTGGTTTTTGTAACTTAACCCCCCAATACCGCATTTTACAAACTACTAAAAAACATTAATATGCGCTTCACTTTTTTTATGTTATTGGTTTCTGCAGCTGCTTTATTGGCAGTGGCGGGTTGCAAAGCCCGAAAAGAAACGCAAAAAGATAACAAAAACAGCCCTGCCGATACCAACATTCAAACACAGGGTAAAACGGTTTTTATGCCCGATACACTGCCTAACTTATTTACCGATGCCGACAATGGCAAAACCGCCATGCTTAAAACAGGCCAATCTTTTAACCTGCTGCTCGAAGCTAATATGACAACCGGTTATACCTGGGTAATTGCGGATATTGATTCTGCCATTGTACAAAAAGTTGCCGAAAACTATTTTCCCGATGCCAACCCGCAACAAGCCGTAGGCGTAGGCGGCAAGCAGTGGTATGCTTTTAAAACAATGGCCCCCGGCTCGGTAAAACTCAAATTAGACTATAAACGGCCTTGGGCTGGTCAAGATCCACCGGCAAAGTCTTATGAACTTGTAGTGAATGTAGCAGACTAAAAAATCAAAAGAGTAGGCAGTGCCGGATATAACTGTAAATATAATAATTCATTAGTTAACATGCAAAAAACTGTACCAATGCGAACAGATTTTATTACCACCTCCGGAAGAAAGCTAAACTACAACCTGCCACCTATGCGCCTTTGGCAAAAGGCCAAACGCTTCGGCATTTGGAACCCCAACGACCTGGATTTTACCCAAGACGCCCGGGACTGGAAAAACTTAGATGACCTTGAACAAGACGTTATACTGCGCCTTACCACCTTGTTTCAGGCAGGTGAAGAAGCCGTAACCCTCGATTTGCTGCCGCTTATTATGGTAATGGCCAAAGAAGGGCGTTTGGAAGATGAAATGTTCCTTACCTCTTTTTTGTGGGAAGAAGCTAAACACGTTGATGCTTTTAACCGATTTTTTACCCAGGTTTGCCCCGATGCCGGCGATTTAAGCCGCTATTACACCCCCAGCTACTTTACCATGTTTTCCGAAGAACTACCCAACTCGTTGGGCGCTTTGCTCTACGACCCCTCACCGGTAGCGCAGGCGCGGGCTTCGGTAACCTACAATATGATTGTAGAGGGCGTACTGGCCGAAACCGGTTACCATGCCTATTACTCGGTACTGAAACAAAATAACATTTTCCCCGGCATGCTCGATTTTGTGGGTAAACTCAAACAAGATGAATCGCGCCATATTGCCTATGGTATTTACCTCCTCTCGCGCCTTACCGCAGAGCATGGCCAGCCCGTTTGGCAAGCCATAGAAGACCGCATGAACGAACTTATTGAACCGGCCATAGGCATTATTATGGAAAGCCTTGGACATTATGAAAAACTCCCCTTCGGGCTTGAAATAGATATGTTTCTTACCTATGCCATG
This sequence comes from Sphingobacteriales bacterium TSM_CSS, assembly GCA_002212985.1. Classification (GTDB taxonomy): domain Bacteria; phylum Bacteroidota; class Bacteroidia; order Chitinophagales; family UBA2359; genus UBA2359. The sequence continues at coordinate 74,164 of NBMY01000071.1, read as the reverse complement.
GACCAGTTCCAAAAACGCATGGAACGCATTGAAAGAGCAAAAAGCCAGACCTTAGATGAGGTCAACCAAATTGCTTTAACCGAGGCCGAATAGGACAAAACCGAATTTTTATGCACCCCATTTAACCGTTGCGTTATGAAAACAATCTACGCACTTATCTGGCGCTGCCCCGATGAATTGTATAACCAACAGGAATTTGATGCACGCATACCCCGTTTAATGGAGTGGCTGCGTGCCTTAAAAGCCGGCGGGCATTTACTTGGATGCGGCGGAGGTGGTTTTGAAACAGCAGCAGGCGGGTTAACCTTAATACAAGCCGGACCTTAGTAGTGAATATTTAATCTGACAATCAATAGTTATGTTGCAATTGTCAGATTAAATGTTGACTACTAAAAATTACAATAGTTACGCTTACAACCCCAGCGCCGTTAACCAATACCTGTGTAACGACTGCAATATGGACGGCATGGTTTCGGTTGCCGATTTTAACCTGTTTGCCCCCAATTTAAGCGCTATCGGTGTATTTATGGTGCGAATAACCACTTATGAGTAATTTCCTTGCCTGCGCGAGGCTTCGCCTCGCGAGTTGCGTAAAACAGAGGCTTAGCCTCATAAAATTTAACGAAATGCACTTATTATAAGGCACAGCCTCGAGCAAGCGGGGATTAGGTAAGTAGCCATAAACCGCCGCATTAATCAAACAATTCAGGGTCGCGTACAAGCAGTATGAGGCAAGCGGCAAACTGGTGGTGCAGTAATAGAGAATTATGAATTACGAATTATGAGCCGTGCTTTGTGCTTTCCTAAATTAACTTGCCCGAATTATGGGATTATGAACTAAAGTTTAAAGATAACTGGTTGTCAATTTGTTTATTTTTGTTTGACGTTAGGTTAGTTAGCCGTTGGGTTTGGAAGCGCTGCCTGTTGCCGGTGTCTTTCGCAGGTTTTACCCCGTTCTTTTTGTACCTTTGCACCCATGACTTTTGAACAATTGCACGAACTGCTGGAAACACAGGCTGCGCGGTTCAACCAACCCTCGTTTATTGAAAACGACCCCATTTCGGTACCGCACCGCTTTACCCACCTGCCCGATAAGGAAATTGCCGCCTTTATTGCCGCCACCCTTGCATGGGGCAGCCGTAAATCTATTATTAACAGCGCCAACAACTTTTTGGCCTGTATGGATAACGACCCGCACCGGTTTGTGCTGCACTGCCACGATACCGACCTGAAAGGCTTTGTGCATTTTAAACACCGCACCTTTAACCCTACCGATGCGCTGTATTTTGTAGAATTTTTCCGATGGTACTATGCCCGCCACACATCTTTGGAACATGCTTTTACCCAATTTCTACAACCCCAACAACCACATGCCGGCCCGGCTCTGGCAGGGTTTCACCAATTGTTTTTTAACCTGCCCTTTGCGCCCACCCGCACCCAAAAACACGTACCCAATCCGTTGCGAAACTCGGCCTGCAAAAGGCTCAACATGTTTTTGCGCTGGATGGTGCGCACCGATAACTGCGGTGTTGATTTTGGACTGTGGAAAAAAATTAACCCCGCCCAACTGCTTTGCCCTTTAGATGTACACGTTGACCGCATTGCCCGAATGTTGAACCTGCTGCAACGCAAACAAACCGATTGGCAAGCCGTACTGGAACTTACCGCCAACCTGCGCCGCTTTAACCCCGCCGACCCGGTAAAGTATGATTTTGCCTTGTTTGGCATGGGCTTGCTGCAAAAAAATAACACGCTTGAATGGCAGTAAACAGCCGGGCGGCTGTTTATTTAGCAAAGTAGGTAACTTATTTAGGCGCTACTGTAATCTTGGTTAAACAACACAGACATCGCATACACACGGATATCGGATGTTTTAAAAACATCCGATATCTTTTTATCTTCATATATTTTTGTATTTATGTCGTTTTGCCTTTTTGCCTTGTATTAATGCTAAAGGAAATTACCCAAATAATGCCAAATTAGTATAATTTCCTATTTCGGCATTTTGCTTTTTAAAATAGCGGCAGCCATAAAACTTTCCATATCTTCGGCAGTTGGACCGTAAACCGAGGGGTTGCGTACTCCCATAGCGCGGTAGTAGGTAGTTAGTTGTCCGCGGTGGTGTATGGTATCAAAAAGCAAATCCCAAAACAGGTTCATCATTTTACCCTCATACAGTTGAATGCCATTAACGGTTAATTTTACCATACCGTTTGTCCAAATCTGCTCCTCCACCAATTGCAGTTTATCTGTTAATAACTGCGATTGGGTTTGGTAGTATTGGATAGCTTCTTCCATACTATCGAAATTTTTTTGCTGCTCTGCAATTTCCATGGTATCTATGGCTTTTTGCAAATCTTCGGCATGAGGCAAAATATGGCCTATAATTTCAAGGGCAGAGCGGCTTTTTTCGTGCGGGCGGTATTGCAACAAGTGCATTTCTTGGGGCAATGCTTTAAGGGCAACCAATGTTCTTTTTACGTCTTTTTGCCAGCAGTAAATGAAAAAGTGCAGGTTATCCATGTGCCAAAAGTTGTTAATTGTTATTTCCCAAGCATTCATGCTGTCATGACCGTTTTCGGCAAAGCCTGGCCAACTACCATAAACCCTGCCCTGCCGTCTTACTCTTCATCGGCTTCGTACCATTGCAATTCTTCGGGGCTAAGGTTTTTTACCCCTCTATCGGCGGCGTTTTTGAGCAGCACATCGGCGCCGGTTGGCCAAAGCATTGGGCTTTCATTGCCAGCTACGGTGGCCAGCCACTCGCCGGTATGGTTAAACCTTACCTGTTGCAGGGGGCGGCCGGGAGCAGCAAAAATAGTTATAACGGGTTGTCCTTTTCCATTCCATACAGAGGCCGAACCGTTTTCGGCGGCAATGGCCACATAGTCGCCATCGGGGGCAAAATCGGCATCGTTCAGTTCGCCGGCGTAGGGGGCTATAACTAGGTCAATAGTGGGGTTGGCGTTGCTGTCCATACTCCAAAGCAAGGCTTTACCATCTTTAGAAGTGGTAACCAGTTGCCTGCCATCTTTTGAGAAGCGCACCGCGGTAAGCGTTTTTGCGTGTCCGGCAAGGGTAGCTAAGTTTTCGCCGGCCAGGTTCCATAACTTGGCGGTATGGTCAAAAGATGCGGTGGCAATATACTTGTTGTTGTGCGAAAAAGCGGCGTTGGTAAGCCAGTCGGTATGTGCGCTAAATGCGGCCAAGCGGTTGCCGTTCCAATCCCAAATTTGGGCGTTGCCGTATTGGTCGGCGGTAAAGATATGGGTTTGTTTAGGCGAAAACCATACATTATATCCCTTTGCCGAGTTTCCCTGAAGCGATAGCACCTGCTTGTTCTGGTCGTTCCACACCAGCGTTTCGTAGTTGTTTTGGGTGGCGGTAAACAGTTGTGCCGGCGGGTAATAGGCATAGGCAACGGCATTGGCAGGCGTTTTGAGGGTGTTTACTAAGTTGCCGTTCCAGTTCCATACTTTGGTAAGGTGGGTGGTATCAGTCGTGATGATGTGTTGTTCATCGGGCGAAAAAACGGTTTGGCTTACGGCATTATCGGCCAGCCGGTTAATTTTTCCCGATTTCCAGTTCCAAAGCCGCGCGGTTCCATCTTCGGAAGTAGTAAGCACATATTCGCCGTCGTAAGAAAAGCGGGCATGGTACAGCGGCGCTTTGTGTCCGCGCAGCACGGTTTTAAGCGTACCCGATGCGGCGTCCCAAATGATGGCGGTTTTATCGGCAGCGGCGGTTACAAAGTATTTGCCATCGGGCGAAAAGGCGAGGTGGCGTATGGGTGCGCCATGCCCGTACAAGGTTTTGAGGTATTTGCCCTGCATATCATACAAATCGGTTACACCATAAGCGGTGCTTACGGCAAAGGTAGCGCCGGTTGGCGAAAAAGCAGCATCGGTATAGGTGTCGGTGGTTTGAACAACGGTAAACAGCAGTTTTACCGGATTTTTCAAATCAAAAAAGGCCAGTTTAAACCCATCAGAGGTAAGCAGGTAACGCCCGTCGGGCGAAATTCTTACAAAGGTAAGAAGTTCCATGTTGTTGCCGGGGGTAATTACCTGCGTGTTATTGCCCTGCCAATCCCACAGCCTTATGGTACCGTCCCAGCCGGCAGTGGCAATGGTGTTGCCATCGGGCGAAACGTTGAGGTCAAACACCGGAGCATTGTGGCCTTTAAGGTGCAACAGCAGTTTACCGGCGCTGTCCCATAAAACGGCGGTATAGTCTTCGGAGGTGGTAAAGGCATAAATGCCGTTTGGGGTAAACCCAACCGAGTAAATAGGGCGGTTGTGTGCGTTGAGTTCGGTAACGGCACCGGTGGCCACGTTTATGAGTTGCGCGTTGTTGCCGGCATCGGCAATAAGGTACTGCCCGTCGGGCGAAAAGGTGGCGTTGTAAATGGTGTTTTTAAAGGTGTATGCCGTTTGGTAAAACGGTGTGGCATAGTAATTCCTGTCTATCTCAAACACATCGTTGTAGTAGGCTTTCAGCAGGGTTTCATAGGCGTTTCGGTTGGGCTGCAACTGCCACGATTGGGCTGCCAGCCTGAAACTTTCGGTGGGGTTGTTGAGGCGGTAGAGTGTTTCCAACGCATCGGCGTTAAGGTGTTCGGCCCGGTTCAGGTTAATTTGCTGCGCCATATCGGCATGGCATTGTGCCAATTCTTTGGTTTTACAACCCGAAAAAACAACAGCAAGCATTAAGGTTGCAAAAAATACTTTTGTTGCAGCGTGGCAGATTTTGGGTTGAACAGGCATGTGATTAAAGGGTTATGATTTAGTGAAATAAAATGATTGGCTGATGTTGGTTTGTATTGATACATTAGTTGAGTTTACCGCCAACTACGCAGGTTTTTTTAATCTTTTGTACATCGCCGCTAAGGTTAAAGAGTTCTATGTAGAGAATGTAAATGCCAAGCGATGCTTTTTCGGCGGGCGAGTTGCTGGTAATGCCGTCCCATTTGTAAAAGCCCTGTGTACCCAGCAATTCGTTTTGTACCAGACGGCGCACTTCGCGGCCGCGCTCATCGTAAATGGTGATGTTGGCAATATAGCCGGGGTTGGGCAATTGGTAGCTGATGAGGGTAAAATCATCGTTGCCGTCGCCGTCGGGTGAAAAGGCCTGCGGTAAAACGGTAAAGGTTTCGGTACCGATGCCGGGCACGGCTGATTGCGAGTTGGGCAGCGAGGGCGTTCCGTAGCAGGCCGTTGAGGCAGCAGACTGCCAATTATCGGGGCTGTCGGAGGCGGCATCGGGGTTAATGCGCTCTAACGATACGCCGTCTTTGTTGTCTAAAATTTCGTTGTGCCAGTCGTCTAAATAATCAACGCGGTCAATTACCGTTGTATTAAACAGGTCGGTTATGGCAATGGTGCCTTCGGTATCGTCTAAGGTGGGCAGGCCGGTTTGTATAAAACGGGCGGGGTTTAAAGTTGCGCCGCATTGACCATACCTTAGTATTATATCGGCCACATTTTCGGTTAATACCACGTAAGCGCCCGGGTGCAGCGAAAATACTTCGGTCACCATCAGTTCGTGGTTTACCAGCGTATCGGCTGTTTCGGGTTCTGTGTTGGCGGTGTACCAGCCGTTGAGGCTCAATACGGTATTGGTTCGGTTGTAGAGTTCCACATAATCATAACCGCCCGTGGCAGGGTTAAACAGTATTTCGTTTATGACCATATCATTGGGTTGTGCGGCGTGGGCAATGCCAAACGGCGCCTGACTGTACAGTTGCCCTACGGCATTGCCGGCGCAATCGGTTACCTGCTGGCCAACCGATACGGTGTAAATGGTATTGTCTGCTATGGGGGCGGCCAGGGTAAGCACTACGGTTTTAAAATTGGTAAGCGGCACGGTTGCCGAAAGGGGGTTGCCAACGCCGTTGCTGATGCTGTATTGCGCAACATCTGAAGCTGCCTGCCGGTTAAGGGTTTCAGTAAAAAAGAGGACTACCGTGGTGGGATTGATGGCCTCGGCCCGAAGCAGGTCGGGCAGGGTAACATCGGGGTTGGATGCATATACCGAATTTTGGGCACCGGGTGTTCCGCCGGCATCGGCATTGGAGGCGCGCCAGTTTCGGGCTTCTTCGCAGGGGTTGTTGGGGTCTATCATTTCCAGCGTATAGCCGCCTTCGGCCTTTATGGCATCGGCATACCAGCTTTTTTGGTAGTTTACCGCATGAACGTAGGTGCCGGCGGCATTCACTAACAGCAGGTTATCGCCGGTGGTGTTAAGGGCAGGAAAACCGGTTACACCCAGTACGGCAATGCCCAAAGCGGCCAGTTCTGCTGTTTGGGTAGAAGAGCAAAGCACCATATAGGTTTGCGGCAGCAGCAAATAGGAGCTGAGGTAGGCGGTATCGGTAGCATCGCGAAACTGCCAGCCGGCAAGGTCAATAATTTTGTTGCTTCGGTTATACAATTCTACAAAGCGCACTTTTGGCAGGGTAAGGTTGGGATTGGGGTACTGCGCCGGCGGTTCGGTATCGGCAAAAATTTCGGTCATAAGTACATCGTAGGCGTTGGCCGGTTGCGCAATGCCTGCCTGTATTTGCAATCCTTCTGCTACATTACCCGAACAATCCTGCACCTCTCCTATGCTGATGGTGTAAATTACCCCTTCCAACATATTGGCATTGAGCAGCAGGGTTAGGGTTTGGGCTTCTTCAATAACCGAAACCACGCTTAACCCGCTTCCGGCATTAAACTGGTAGTTGCCCGGGTTGCCCAAAGCGGACCCGGTTAGGGGTTCGGTAAAGCTAATTTCTATGGCATTGGCATTTATAAGCGAGTAGCCGCTAATTTGAGGCGGGGTAGTATCTGTAATTACACCGGTAACGCTGTTTTGGGCTGCCGGTGTGCCGCCGTTGGGATTAATGGAGGCTATCCAGTTGTTGGCGCTGTTGCAGGGGTTTTGGGGGTCAATGCGCTCTAAAGACCAGCCTCCCTCGGCTTTTTGGGTGTTTTGGTACCAGTCATCGGAGTAGTTTACCTGATCAATAACCGTTCCATCGGGAGAAAGCAGGGTTAAGTTACTGCCCGAATTGGTAAGGTAGGTGGCGCTGCTCAAGATGCCCAGCGTTTGCCCGAAGGGTTCGTACAGAGGTGCATTGGCGGTGGCGCATACAATAAGGTATCCGTTTGGGGCAAGTGTTGCAGGGGGCAGGGTGTATTCTATGGCAGGATAGGTTTTGGTAAAACCCCAGCCGTTAAGGTTAATGGCATAGCCGGTATTGTTGTAAAGTTCTATAAATTCGGCATCGGGCAGGCCAACCACGGGTGTGGGGTCGGCAAAAATTTCGTTCATCAGCACATCGGCGGGTTGGGGTATATACCAGGTAAAGTTGAAATTTGCCGAAAGCATGGTATTGCCCGCGGCATCTTGCACGCCCGAAATTTGCAGGGTATTCGTTTGCCCCGATGTAAAGGGTGCAGCAAAGGCAAGGGTAATGGTAGTGCCCGATGTGAGCGTAGCCGAAACCGGATTTACCGTGCCATTGAGCAGGTAATTGCCGGCGTTTTGTGCCGATGCCGCATTGAGCGGCTCTGAAAACTGCACCACAACCGTTGTGCCCGATGGTGCAAATACATTGGTAACTACCGGCACAGTAGTATCTATGATGGGAGTGCCTATGTAAAAATCATCGAAATAAAAATTGCCGCTGTTGCTGGAAGTGTAGTTGAGCAATATGCCAAACTGGGTGCCGGCGGTATAGGTGGCATCGGTGGCGGTGCCTTCGGTAAAATAGGAGCCGGTAAGTCCCAAATCGCGCAGCAACGTCCATTCGCCGGCGGCGGTGCGCAGGACTTTAATGCGCAGCAGGTTGTTGGTACTTGCGGTAATGCCGTCAACGCCATCAACCAACAAAACCGGAGTTGTGCCGTCTTTTCTCCACAGGCTTACTTCATCGGGGGTTCCGCCAATGCGCACAAAGTAACCGCTCACATCGGCTTTCAGGTTATCGGTATTGGAGGCAAGAAAAACATCGGTATAATTGTTGGAAGAGGTATTAAATTTTAGCTGCGCCAAAAATTCCCACTGTATATCATTGCCGGCCATGTTTAGAACAACCGGTGTGATTAGTTGCACAGGGCTGGCTGTGGTGGCATTGCTTCGAAGTTGCTGTGCGTCTGTGGTAAAATCGCCGGTATCGCCGTTCCATGCGGGGTTGGCAGTGAAATCGGCATCGGAAAAATTATCGCAAAGCTGGTAGGTGCCGGCAGACAGCAGGCTGCAATCGGCAACAGACTGGGTAAAAACAGGTTTATAAAGCAGCAGCATTATTGCTGTTAACAATATTTTCAGTGTATTTTTACACATGCCGGAGGGTTTTTGGTAAAGGTGTCGGTTCAATTTTACCGCCAAGATACCAATATTTTTATTAGTAAAACAAAAATAGCTGCAACTGTGCGGTAAAAGGGTAAATTTTACTACAGAACTGCCCAAAGACTTAGGCGTTAAACCCGTTGCCGATAATACAGCATGTTAACAACTGCCACAAAACATACAAGAGTTTACAAAAACACTGCTGCCGGCGGGGTGTGGTGAACAGAAAAGCAGCAATTAAAATTTTACAAAAAAATGACACAAAAAATTTGCAATTATTTGGAAATGTCATGGGGGGGGGTATTTTTGCATATGTAATGGTTAAATACCAAAGCGCCAAACATTGCTGTTGTATATACCAAAACCGTTTGCCAGTATAAAACAAGTTGCGCATAGTTTTATGCCCAAACTGCCGGCAACAACAGGGTGGAAAACCCCAACACCACCAAAAACCAAAGTAAGGCGAATTTGCCGAAAGCGAAAGTGTAGGCGTAATTTTAAAACAATTTGAATTATGAAAAAAGTAACGTTTTTACTTGTAGGGCTGTTTTTATTGCTCACTGCCTGCTCAAAACAGGAAGAAACCGACATGTTTGCAGAAACAGCCAAAACCGACTGCGTTTGGAAAACACCCAACAATAAAATTATTCCCTGCCAGTTTATAGACAAATGGGAAAAGTACGAGCAGGAAAAAGCAACTAAGTGGAATTTTCAAACCTACTCCTGTACTACCCCCGATGGTTTACCCGGTATTTATTGTACTGCTACCGGTTCGGGTTGTAGTTCGGCATTCGGTTGTACTCATTGTTTAAATTGCTAAACATAGGTTGCTTTAGCAGCCTTTTTTAAAAATCATGCTAAGGGCGGCATCTATCAGGTTGAGTGTATTTTAAATTCAATTGAATTGATGGCAGATGCCGCCCATATTTAACACATGCAACTTTTCTTATTTTATGGTTAATTTAAAAAGTATAATAATACTGCTGCTGTTTGTGGTGATATTAAAAGGCTGTTCACAATCAGGGTTTAATATCCACAATGTAAAGGCAATCAAAACGCTTCAAAATGCCGGTTCACTAACTTTCCGGTTTGATAGCATCAGCACAAAAAACATTGATTTTAAGAGCTATAGCTGTAGCAGCATATCGGCGCTTACAATTTCAGACTCTGCTTGCCTTGTACTTAGAAACAACACAAACAATACATTAGACGTGTACAATCTGGAAAGTGATAAATTTATGTACACAATAGATGTTCCTGTAGATTACAGGGTTTGCGAAGATATGAATAGCACCTTTATTAAAGGAAATTCGGTTTATCACTTAGAAAATAAAGATGGCGCTTTTTATACAGCCACTTTAGCTGACAAAAAACTTAACCTCAATACGTATGTAAATGCCAACAAAACAATGCTTGATAAAAAACTTATCAATTTAACATTGAGCGGCTTAACACAGATTTATGTAACTTCTGATAGCCTATTGTTTTTTACTGTTGGCAATCCCTTTGGCGCTAAAGTATATCCCATAACAGCTGAACTTAATTTAAAAACCAACGAAATAAAGGAAATCGGAATTAAACAGCCAATGTTTTTATATAAAAATGATTTTGGGCTTTCGCGTCCCATTCAACAACTGTATGCCGATGATTTTATTCTATATGCCTGCAACGCACTGCCAGAAATCTGGAAATTTAACCTGCGAGACAATACTATACTGCGTTATATTTGCCGAAGTTCTTTTCAAACCGATTCTATTTTACCACTCCCATTCAGAAGTAACCCATATAATAAAGATAGAGCATTCGATATATTTATGCATAGCGCCAGATATGAAAAATTGATTTACGATGAATACCGAAACCTGTATTACCGGTTCTTTATATTACCAATGCCCCAAAAAAATGAGCAGGGCTTTTTTAACACTTACAAAGACAGACAAATATCGGTTATGGTTTTAGATGAAAATTTTAATCTGATGGGCGAAACGCTTTTACCCAAAATGTGTTTTGGGTTGTTTTTGGTGGCAACTTCCAAACAAGGATTATTTATAAATTACGGCCCCTTTTCAAAAGCCATGGGAAATGAATACAATATTCTCAAAATCACCTTCACCAAAAACTAGCGCAGCCCTGCTGTTCTTACTTTGCTTGTTATTGGGCTGTTCTTTACAAGCCCAGCAACAGGTAAGCTACCGTAGTTTTGAACAAACGCTGCCCACCATTGACTCTACTATTGTATTTGCCCACTACGACAAAGTTTTTGTAGTGCATTTTCAGTTTTGTACCGGCTCAAAATACTGCCGCGAAAATCTGGTAAGTTTAATTGGCAAACAAAAAGGAAACAGAATATTAGTAATTTGCGAAAACGCCGGGGCTAAAATCTTGCAACCGCTTACCAACCAAAGCCGGTTTGAGTTTAAAGAAATAAACACCATTACCCTAACCCAATACGGGCTGTTTTCGGTGTATAACATCATGCTCAACCCCAAAAAGAAAAAACTCAAAAAACTGCAATGAAATACATAGTTTGCTTATTTTCTATGTTCTTTCTGTGGTACTCATGCGTTTCAAACCAAACAACCAATACCGTAAATGATATTGACCCTCTTACCGCCTCTTTTGTAACAAATAAATTGTGCAAAAACATTGTCGATTCCAATAAACTCATCTTGCTCATTAACCCGTCTTTTTGCGGCTCTTGTACAGAAAAAATAAGGCAGTTTGCACAACAAATCATGCAACTTCCCTGTGCAAAATGCCTTGTGCTTAGCACACCAGACTCGTTGCTACAGCAGGCAGTAAAAAACTCACCCAACACCGCCCTCCAATTTACAAGCGCCGATACACTTGCCCGCTATAACCTGCTAACGCCATACAGCAAACTCTATTTTGTAAAGGATAGCTTTATTGCCTATAACAAGCAGCTTATTGAAGAAGAATTGCCTTTTATATGGCAAGAGTTTACAAAAACACTGCTGCCGGCGGGGTGTGGTGAACAGAAAAGCAGTAATTAAAATGGTTCTTCCGACTTTTTAGCGCATCATAGGAAAGCGACTATTACCTTTGGATTGTGATAAAAAGAATTGTACTCCCTTTCAGATGAGCGTTTGTTTGATTTTCGGTATTTTATTTGCCTACTCATTCTAATCTGCCTTGCCCCCAACTTGCCCCCTTCTTAACCCACCCCCCCAGCCCCCTCCCTATCGGAAATGCTCAACCTTCACGCAAAAAACAACCATCAACCCGGCATTTCCGATAAAGAGGGGGAGCAGAGTTCTTTTCAACTACACCTTTCCCTGCTAACAAAGGGCTGCTCCCCTCTTTGCGGTAAATCGGCACGTGTAAGTTGATTATTTAGCAGCCTTTTCATTGCCGATTTATCGGAGAGAGGGGCTGGGGGTGAGTAATTTATATCTGTTAGCGCCAATCCCCAAAGAGAGTAATTTTGCGCTAAATGTACGGAAGAACCATTAAAATTTTACATATTTAGGTAGTCTTCAGTATATACAATTTACCAGCAGCAAGAAATTGCAAATTTAGCGGGCTGTATAAGCGCATGGGAACTTGGAGTTGGTTTTTTGCTTGGAATAAGAATATTTTGGTTACCGAAACAAAGTTGCCCTGCCCGCTCAAGGTTTAGCCGCGTAAACAGCGTAACCCGCAAGGCATAGCCTCGCGCAAGCATGGGCAATCATTACACACCATAAATGTAACTTGCCCCCGCAATTTGTTGCAGCAAGGGAAACTGCGCTTGGTTGGGTTGAGTTTGTTGTTCAATAGCAACATTTCCTCCACCTTGCCGGAAATGCAGCCAAGGTAGTTTTTTTAGAGGAAAGGCGGGTGCATTGAGAAGGTTGGTATAAAAAGCAGCATTTTTTGCAAGGATGATTGAACTATTTGCCTGAAATTTCTTTCAATCTTGCTTGTGCCTTGCGTTAGAAAAACAAAACAGCCCGAAACCTCCGGAGTTTCGGGCTGTTTTTACACCTGCATCGGGTTTACCTGTTGCCGCAGTTTTAGGGCAATATTGGTTTTATTCTTCGGTGCTGCTATCGGCTTTTTCTTTTCCGTCAAAATCAAAAGTGAGGGAGAAGCGTAAAGTGTTGTCTAACGGGTTGCGTTGGCCGCTAACCGGAATGAGGTAAGAGAAATTAAACCCAAAAACGCTGTAGCGTAAACCCAACCCTACGGTAAGGAATTTACGGTTGCCTTTGTATTTATGCTCGTTGAAATAGCCGGTTCTGAGGGCAAACTGGTTGTTGTACCAATACTCTGCCCCAATTGAAAACATTAGCTCCTGCAATTCTTCTTTAAATCCGCCGGGGGCATCGCTGAAAGAGCCAAACATGCCGCTAAGCAGGGGTTTTTCGCGCGTATCGGGCACCAAGTTGCCGTCAAGGTCAAGGGTATCGGGGGTGGGTACCATGAGTTTGTTCATGTCGACTGCTACCATAATGGAGTTGTGGTCGTCAATGTTCATTTTCAGGGCAGAGCCAAGCCCCATGTTAATGGGTATAAAATCGCGGGTATCGTCGTTGAGGTAAGATACCTTGTTACCAATGTTGGTAAAAGCGGCGCCGAGCGAAAGGGTGCTTCCGCCGGGGGTAAGGTTAAGAGGGGTTTTGTAGTAAAAGCCTATATCGGCTGCTACAGCCTGAGCTGCTTTTACAATATTTCCGCTTCCTACTTCTTGTCCGCGGGCAAGGTCGGAGCGAATATATTTAAGGGTAATGCCGGTAGCAAATTTGTCGGACAAACGGCGGGAATAACCCAGGTCGAAGGCAAACTCATTGGGGTTGTATTGTCCGGCATCGTTTCCGGTAATATCGGTAAAATTGATATTGCCTAAAGAGAAATAGCGCATGGAAAGTCCTATTGACTGCAATTCATCAATTTTGTAATAACCGCCCACATAGGCAATGTAAATGTCGTTTACCAACTCGCGCAGCCACGGGGTATAGGTAAGGCTTACGCCTACCATTTTGGGAGCAAAGGCCAATTTACCTACGTTGTGATACAAGGCAGCGGGGTCGGCATCGGTAGCAATACCCACATCGCCCATACCGCCGGTTCTGCCATCGGGGTTAATGCGCAAAAACGGAATAGAGGTAAAAACGGTGTTCACCCGACCATCTAATTGACCGGTATTGGTTACCTGTGCCTGTACAACAGAAAAGCAGCCGCTAAGGGCTGTAAAAGCCAGCAATATCTGGCAAAACACTTTTTTCATATTCAATAGCAATGTTACAAGTTAATGAGTAAAGATTAAAACAACGTGTAAAACTTTTTTACATAGGCAATCTGGCAGAAAAACGTTGTTATGGTTGGAAAGTTGGTTAAACCGGATTGAAATTACTCAAATTTAAGCAGAAAAAATCTTTAAGCGACAAAAAGTGCATTAAAAAATGTGCCATTCAATAAAAACACACGCAAAGGTAAGCATAATTTGGGTAAACAGATAGCACAGCGCTATCTCTGCCATTATTTTTGCTTTAACGGGGTTAATGGCTTCGCTTGTCGTTGTGCTGCAAACAGACGGGAACAAGCTCAATGAGGTTGCATGTGCCGGCAGTTAACCCGCAAAAAAGTAAAGCTACCAATGGGTTGCCTGCATAAATCTGCAAACGTTTTATAAAAAAAGGTGCGTTTTGTGACCTTCGCATTTGCACCCTCGTCAAAAAGGCGAGTTGAGTGTAGTGATTTGAAATGATTTAGGGCACTGCAATTTCTTGCAGCGCCCTTTTTTTTGCCAAAAATATAGGTTACTTCAGGTTTACGGATTTGCCTTGGTAGAAATCCAGAATTTTAAGGCGGAAGTAAAATTCGTATTTAGCCGATTCGAGGTTGAGTTGGGCGGCAGTGAAGTTGTTTTGAATATTGAGGTACTCCAACGCGCTGATGGTTCCGGCATTCATGCGCTTTTCGGCATGGGTGGCAGATTTTTGGAGCGCCGTTACGTTTGCCTGCAATGCTTCATAGCGGGTGGCGGCTGCGCGGGCGCTCAGGTAGGCTTGCTCTACCTGCTGCCGAAGGGTATTTTGGGTATTTTCCTGCGTAAGGTAGGCATTGGTAATGTTGATGCGCGACAATTTAATGGCATTTTTAACCTGAAACTGGTTAAAAATGGGAATGCTCACATTTAACCCGATGAAGCCGCCTAAGTTGTTCCATAGTTGGGTGGGGTACGATGTTTTTTTAAAGCTGTATTCGGGGGTAAGACTTACTATGGGGGTTCCGGTAAGGGTAAAATAATTGGTAAGCGAGGTGTCTATACTATTGCCAAATACTATATCCTGCGCCCTGCTGGAGTATAAAGAACTTAAATTGGCCGACAGCGCTACGGTGGGGTATTGGGCGCCTTCGGCTACCTTTAAAGATTGCTCGGCAATGCGGGTTCTAAGGGCGGCGCTTTGCAGTTGGGGCTGGGTTGCCAGCGCTGCATCAAACACTTGTCGGGCGGTAAGTTGGTTAAGCGCCTCCACATTGGGCACATTCACTGTCGGTTTGCTAATTTTAAACGGTTCGTAATAATTTAAAATCTGCGACAAGGCTAAGTAAGCCGAGTTCACCGCATTAGCGGCATTTACCATATTCAGCCGGTCGTTGGCTATTTGTGCCTCAATATCGAGCAGGTTGCCGGCCGGCAGGGCGCCGGCATTTACAAAACGCTGCGTTTGTTCGTACTGTATTTGGGTAACTTTAGCCTGCTGCTCCAGCACCCGCTGTTGCTCTTCGGCCAACAAAATTTGCATATAAGCCGACAGAATATTGAGTTGAAGGTTATTCTCCAAATCTTTTAAATCCCAGTTGGCTGCTTCCAATTCTAATTTGCGCTGCTCAATGGTGTTGTGCAGTTGCCTGCCGTTGTAGAGCACTACGCGGCTGCTTACGGCAATTTGCGATGCCTGTGTGGCTTCGGTGTTAAAACTGTTGGTAAAGGGGTCAATGCTGCGCCCGTAGTTTAACCCATGCGACCAGTTGGCATTGGCATTGGGCAGGCGGTTGGCTTTGCTTTGCTGCAGGTTAATGCCGGCGCTTTCGGTTTGCAGTTGCAGTTGGCGGGCTTGGATGTTGTGTTCCCGGGCGTATTGTGTACACTGTTCATAAGTCAACACCGATGGAGTCTCTGTGGCATTTTGCGCCTGCAAGGCAGCGCTGCACACAAAAAAGAGGAAAAAATATGGTAAAAATTGTTTTTTCATGGTTGTATTATCTCTGTGCTTTGTTGGTTTGTCGCACAAAGGCGGCGTAATTTACAGTTATGCGGGGTAAAAATTACCTTTTGTAAAACCCTACTTCTAAAGGCGGTGCATTGTTGCCAATGTCAGTGTTCATAATAAAGACACCGGATCAACCCCTAAATTAATACCTAAATTCTCTAAAAGGCACCCGGCTGTTGCCCCCCTACCCTGCGCCGGTGTCAACCACCAATGTTGTAATTGTTGCCATTGTTATTGTCATCATTGTTGGCATCCCATCCAACAGAAATATTGTTGAATGCAACATTACAGCCTTTCTACTTTCCACTTTCTACTTTCTACCCTCTTGCCCGTTGCAGAAAATTACCTAACTTTACCCTTTTTTATGTTAATCCGGTAAGGTTGCAGGCAAATTACACAATATACCCGCCCTGTTTACCCGTTGCAATATGGTTTCAATTTAAACTAAATGAGCCAAAAACAAAACAAAAAGTTGTTGCTGATAGCGATAGTTTTGGCAATTGCAGGCACCCTGTTGATGTCGGCCTGCCTGCAAAACATTACCATAGACCTGCCCGAATACGAAAGCCAGTTGGTAGTAGAGAGTTATTTAGATGCCAATGTGCCGTTTTATGTGGTTTCGGTAACCGAAAGCGTATCGTTTTTTACGCCCGGAACCCTGCCCGTTTCGCAGTCGCTGCCCACTATAGACAATGCATTGGTAACCATTACTCATAGCAATATTACCGATACCATTCCGTATGTTGACAGCCTTCGGGTTTATATAAAAGCACTTCAGGCTCCTATACAGGCAACAGATTTTGAACCATATCTGCTACGGGTAGAAGATACCGCTTCTAACCGCATAGCCACCGCAACCACCCGCTTTTTACCGCAAATACCCATAGATACCGTACTATACCTGTTTAACGACTCGCTGCAGGCTGCCATGCTCTTGTATTTCTACGACCCCAAACCCGATACCAATTATTACAAACCCTGGTTTGCCAACGCTGCCAATATTTTTGACCGCGATTCGCTCCACACATGGGAATTTAGCGACCGGGCATTGGGCGCCGACCGCACCTCGGTAGGCATGAATTATAACTACC
The DNA here is from genome assembly GCA_002212985.1 of Sphingobacteriales bacterium TSM_CSS. Taxonomy (GTDB): domain Bacteria; phylum Bacteroidota; class Bacteroidia; order Chitinophagales; family UBA2359; genus UBA2359. The sequence continues at coordinate 57,516 of NBMY01000071.1, read as the reverse complement.
GGCTCAATGATACAGTAATTGCAAGGCTCTACCACATTAGCCGCGAATATTTCCGGTTTCTGGATACCGTAGAAGATGCCGCCGATGCTTCGGGTGGCCCATTTACGCGCCCTGCCCGCATTGAAAGCAATATACAGGGCGGAACTGGAATTTTTACCGCCTTAACCTATGACCAACGCACGGTTATTATTAAACAGTAGAAACGCATTGCTGCAAAAAACGGGTAAAATGCCCAGAAACTGCAATTTTTTGCGTTCCGGCTTATTTATACCCCGGTTTAAAAACAACATTACGAGGCAAAACTTTATTTTTGCCCCCCTGTTACCATACATAAACAATTCCAACTCTTAACCACACTCACTAAGCAAATTATTAGTTCTTACCATGATGCAACACGGACAAAGCAGAGCAGTTATTGAAAATGTATATCCCGAACTGAACGGCGGAAAACACAGTATAAAACGGGTAGTAGGGCAAACCGTAACCGTTGAGGCAGATATTCTTGCCGACGGACACGACGTGGTGGCCGCCATGCTTAAATACCGCAGCAAAACAGCCAAAAAATGGCAACACAAACCCATGAAACCCGCTAACAACGGCAAATGGCAGGCCACTTTTGTAGTGCAGCAGCAGGGTTTTTATGAATACACCATTGAAGCATGGATTGACCACGCCCTTACCTGGCAACATGGAACGGTGCGCAAAATTGATGACGGACAACAGGTAACTTCCGAACTGCTGGAAGGGGCGCTGTACCTTGATAAAATAGCGCCCTTTTGTACCGAAGAAGAAGAAGGATACGTAAACTACGTAAAACAACTTTTTACCGATGAAACCCGCTACCACGAAGCTATTTTACATGTAAAATCAGAAAACCTGCACAACCTTTTTCTCAAATATCCTACCAAAGACTTTGCCACCACCTATCCAAACTTGCATGTTTACGTAGATAGGCTGAAAGCTCTTTACAGCACCTGGTACGAGTTTTTTCCACGCTCAGCCGCACAGGAACCGGGCAAGCACGGCACCTTTGAAGATTGTATAAAACTACTGCCCCGCGTAGTCGAAATGGGCTTCGATGTGTTGTATTTTCCGCCCATACACCCCATAGGCGAGGTAAACCGAAAAGGTAAAAACAACGCCACAACCGCCCAACCCGATGATGTGGGTTCGCCCTGGGGAATTGGCTCGGCATTAGGCGGGCACAAATCTATACACCCTCAATTAGGAACTTTAGAAGATTTTCTGAAACTTGTTGACGCAGCCAAACAACAAGGTGTTGAAATAGCTATGGACTTAGCCTTGCAATGCGCCCCCGACCACCCCTATGTAAAAGAACACCCACAATGGTTTAAATGGCGCCCCGACGGAACCGTGCAATACGCCGAAAACCCGCCCAAAAAATATCAGGATATTTTACCCATTTTTTTTGAAACCCCCGACTGGCAAAACCTCTGGAACGAACTGCTCAGCATTGTTTTGTACTGGGCAGAAAAAGGCATTGCCATTTTCAGGGTGGACAACCCTCATACCAAGCCGTTCGGGTTTTGGGAGTGGCTCATTGCCGAGGTAAAAAAACAATACCCCGATGTGCTGTTCTTGGCCGAAGCTTTTACCGCTCCAAAAATTATGGACCAACTCGCCAAACTGGGCTTTACCCAATCTTACACCTACTACACCTGGCGAATTCATAAACACGAAATTGTGGAGTATATGAACGAACTTACCCAAACCGTTTCGCGCGAATATTTCACACCTAATTTCTGGCCAAATACCCCCGATATTAACCCCTACATTATGCAAACCGGCAACGAAGCCGTGTTTTTTACCCGCCTCTTTATGGCCGCAACTCTTAGTTCAAGCTATGGCCTCTATGGACCAGTTTTTGAATTTATTGACTACGAAGCTGTACCAGGTAAAGAAGAATACCACAACTCTGAAAAATACGAACTCAAAAACTGGGATTGGAACCGCAAAACCCGCCTTACTTACCTCATTACCATTTTAAACAAAATACGCCGCCATAACCCCGCCCTTCAGGATTTTACCAACATCCAATTCTGCCCCGTAGAAAACAACCACCTGCTGGCCTATTACAAAGCCACACCCGATAAACAAAACCAATTGCTCATGGTGGTAAACCTCGACCCCTTCCACCGCCAATGGGGTATGGTGCGACTGCCCTTTGAAGCAATGGGCGCTCACCCGGGTGAAAAAATTACCATGTCTGACCTTATAAGCGGAAACAGCTACGTGTGGGGCAGCGAATACAACTATGTAGAACTTGGTCCCGAACTGCCTTTCCACCTGTTCAGAATACAGCGCAACCTGTGGTAGCAGGCATGCCACCCACTGCTTTACAACCAAAGCGCCAGTTTACCAAGTCTTATGCTTAAAAAACACTAACTTTAACCTGCTGCCATGAACATTAAACAGCATATTCCCAACTTAATCACCTTAGTTAACTTAGCGTTGGGCTGTATCAGCATTGTACTGGCTTTTGAAGGGCATTTGTATTGGGTGCCGTACTTTATTATTGCCGCCGCTTTTGCCGATTTTTCAGACGGACTGGTAGCCAGGGTGCTCAAAGTTTCTTCGCCGTTGGGTTTACAACTCGACTCACTGGCCGATATGGTTACCTTTGGCGTAGTACCGGGTGCTATTATATTTCACCTGCTCAAACTGTCGTTGGGGGATAATGCCCTGTGGTGGCAGTTTGTACCGGCACTCATGCTTACCCTGTTTTCGGCCTTGCGACTGGCAAAATTTAACATAGACAAACGCCAAACCGAAGGGTTTATAGGACTGCCTACGCCTACCTGCACCATGTTTTTTATTTCTCTGGTGCTTATAGTTAAAAACAACCAGGCCGGTTTGGCTGCTTTTATTCTGAACCCCGTTTTTTTAAGCGTAATAGCTGTTGTTTTTTCGCTGCTGTTAGTAGCCGAGTTGCCTATGATGGCTTTTAAGGTAAAAAACTTTGCATGGAAAGGTAATGAACTTCGGTATATACTCATGATTTCGGGTGTTTTGCTCCTTGTTTTTTGGGGCGGGTTGGGCATTGCTTTATCAATTTTGCTCTATATTGCCATTGCTATTGTACAGCGCCTTGCTTCGGGTAAAAGCGCTGCGCCTACTGCCCCTACCCTTTAAAAAACCCTTCGGCACAGTTTTTCACCCCTGCAATGTATTCCATCCCTTATGTGTAAATGCCTTTTGTGCCTGTTATTGCTGCTCATGCCGGCTATTCTGGCCGCTCAAGATTTACCCTACGCAAAGCAGGTAATAGACACCCTTTGCTCGCCCTACATGGCCGGCAGAGGGTATGGTAACCAAGGCGACCGCAAAGCCGCCGCCTACCTCGCAGCCGAGTTTACCCATTGGGGAGCACTACCTTTCGGGAAAGATTTTTTTCAGCATTTCAGCATAGATGCCAATGTTTTTCCGGGCAATATGGAAATGAGCGCAAACCAAAAAAATCTTATACCCGGCGTTGATTTTATTATTCACCCGGCTTCTACCGGTATTGAAGGAACCTACAAAGTGCTGCAAATAAAAGAAAAATGGCTCCTAAACGATAAAAAGTTTAACGAACTGTTGTCGAAAACCTATGAGGGCAAAGCACTTTGGCTCAATTACAGCCCGAAAAATGCCAAAACCCTGCAAGGTAAGTTGGGAATGTTGCAAAGCGCAGCCAAAGCCGCAGCCTACATTAGCCCCGAAGACAAAAAACTCACCTGGCACATTAGCGGGCAGCCCAAATATCAAACCGAAATTACCGTACTACGCAAACAACTGCCCCGAAAATTTAAAACGGCTTCCTTTAATATTGACAACGCTTATCTTAGCAACTATCAAACCCAAAACGTAGTTGCTTATATAAAAGGCACACAACAACCCGACAGCTTTTTTGTGTTTACCGCCCACTACGACCATATTGGGCAAATGGGCAGCAAACAATTTGTACCCGGCGCCAACGATAACGCAGCCGGTGTAGCAATGCTCCTTAACCTTATGCAACACTATGCCCAAAATCCGCCTCCTTTTTCGGTGGCATTTATTGCTTTCAGCGCAGAGGAATTGGGGTTACTGGGTTCAAAATATTTTACCGAAAATCCGCTGTTCCCGCTTCAAAACATTAAATTTCTTATTAACCTCGATTTGGTAGGAACCGGCGACGAGGGGGTTATGGCCGTAAACGCCACCGAATTTCCCGATGCTTACAACCTTTTGCAGCAACTCAATACCCAATACAACTACCTGCCGGCGGTAAAAAGCCGACCGCCCGCTGCCAACAGCGACCAACACTGGTTTTACCAAAACGGCGTGCCTTGTTTTTTCCTTTACACCATGGGCGGCATACAAGCCTACCACGATGTGTTTGACCGCCCCGAAACCCTGCCGCTTACCAAATTTACCAACCTTTGCACCCTGCTGACCCAATTTGTGCAGGAATATTGAAGCTTTGGTCTTCTTTGATACTGTGACAAATCTTTAATCACATAAGAAACAAGGGGGGTAGTACCGGAAGGCGCAATAATATTGCCCCCAGTAACTCCTTTTTCTAAAGAGAAAGCAGGGAATTCTTTTTTTATAGGAATTTACATATACAATACCTTTCCATTTATTTACAGGAAAATCATCTAAACACTACCAAAATTTAGCGTTAGCCTATAGGCAAAAGATGCAAATTGGCGGGGCTAAAATAACTCAGCATAGATACTTATTGCATCAACTTTTGTAATTTTAACCCGAATTACTGTTTTTCAACTCTTTTTCATACATCCCCCATTTGATAAAAAAATATGCTTTATGTGTAAAAAACTGAACATCTTTATTTTTTTGGGCATAATAAGTGTATTAGAAAATGCAGTATTCGCTCAATGCCCTACAGGGCAAACGCAGTTAACAATTACCATTAAAACCGACAACTACCCCGCTGAAACTACCTGGAGGTTAAAAAATTATGTAACCGGAGTAATATTGGCAAGCGCGGGTCCTTATACAGCAGCCACCACTACCTATACTGCCAACGTTTGTGTTCCAACCACGGCAACAGTTCTTTTTGAAATATTTGATTCCTACGGCGATGGCATTTGCTGTGCGTATGGAACAGGTTTTTACACCGTAACTACAGGTGCTGTCACGTTGATTTCCGGTGGAGAATTTGATGATGAAGAAACCCGAATTTTTACTGTAAGCCCCCAAACTAAAGATTTATTAGTTTCAAAAATTTCTTTACAAGATTATATATTGGCCGGCAGTAAACAAATTCCCGGAACCATTTTTAACCTTGGCACAACTACCGTAAGCAGCTACAATCTCAACTACCGTGTTGATGGTGGTGCCATACAAACCCAAACAGTAACCGCTCCAATTGCGCCGGGCGCATCTTACAACTTTACCCATAGCACTCCTTGGTTAGCCGATTTTGGCAACCATAATATAGAAGTTTGGGCTTCGGGTCTTGACGGCGGTGCAGACCTGAACCCCGAAAACGATAAGCTAACCAAAAACGTGTATTCTGCCTTTGAATTAGGCGACCGTTTGGTGCTTTTGGAGCATTTTACCCAAGCCTCCTGCGGCCCGTGCGCCGCACAAAACCCGGCCATGCAAGCTGTATTGGCACAACAAACAAATAGTGGCAAGTACGCACATATTTCATATCATACATCTTGGCCGGGTTATGACCCCATGTACAACCAAAATACAGCCGACCCCGATGCCCGTGTTGATTATTACGGGGTAAGCGGTGTGCCCGATGTATTTGTTGACGGAACTATTGAAGGACCTCCCGGTTTGGTTTCTACCAGTCTTATTGCCCAGCAAAAAACAATTCCGGCTACCTGCAATGTTAGAGTTCAGGAATCCTTAGCAGGCAACACTGCCACCATCAATGTAACAATCACCTCTCTGGTAGATATGAAACCCGGTACTTATAAACTATACATTGCCATTGTAGAGCAAATGGTGGATTATACCACTGCTCCCGGAAGCAACGGCGAAAAAAATTTCCCCAATGTGTTGCGCAAATTGCTTCCTACCAATGGAACCACTGTACCTGTTTTAATGTCTGGCGAAACTTTTACCGCTACCCAAACTTTTACCTTCCCTTCCTATGTTGATGCTACAGATTCAAGAACTGTTGTATTTCTTCAAGATAACAACAATAAGAGTATTTTGCAAACCTATAAAACCCCCGGTGCTACAGGTACCAATAGCTGGGTAGAATCCAGCATCCTGAGTGCAACAGGTGTTCGTGCAAAAGCAAAAATTTATCTGGAAGGAGCATATAATGCGGCAACCGGTTCTATGAATACGCTGCTACTATCGGGCAATTTGCTTCCAACCTCCCAACCTTATAACAGTGCTCCATGGTATTATAACGGAACAGAAAATGTTACAAATTTTCCGGCAAATACTGTTGATTGGGTACTTGTTGAACTGGTTGATGACTCCTACAACACTATTGCCCGAAGAGCTGCATTTATAAGAAGTGATGGTCAATTAATAGATGTAAACGGGTCTGTTGGCGTTTTGTTCCTGGCAGGAGTTACGGCCGGCAGCAATTACAGGTTACAGATTCACCATCGCAATCATTTGAGCGTAATGTCGGGCATTCCTGTATATTTACCTAATACTGCTTCTTTCGATTTTTCAAACCTTGCCAACGTAGCAGGCCAGGAGCAAACTAAGCAAGTTGCGCCCAACATATATGCTCTTTGGACCGGAGACTGTTTTAATAGTGGAACAATAACACATAACGACTTTAATAAGTATTTTTTGCAATCCGGACTGACCGGCTATATGAGCGCAGATTTAAATTTAGATGGAGTTGTTACCATTTCAGATTTTAACTTGTTTAAAAATAACGCAGGAAGAATTGCAATACCTGCAGTGCGTTGAAAATTGTTTTTCGCTGCATTTTAAATAATTAAAAATATTTATCATTTTCCCTTTGAGTGTGCGCACTTAACCTTTCTGTCATTACGCTAAACTCATGAAACCTCATAAACTACCCTTTGTTTTTACCGGCTTGTACCTTGCCGCCATGTGTACTCTGGCCTTTATTGCCAATGGCACCGGCGATGAAGGCGACAGCGTGTCGCACTACCTCTTTGCCCGATATGCCTTTCAGCACACCGCCAACTTTTTAGACCATTGGGCAAAGCCGTTGTTTGTGCTGCTGGCAGCGCCCTTTGCACAATTGGGTTTTGTGGGGGTAAAACTTATGAACATTGGGTTTGGTGTCCTTGCCGCCTGGCTTACCTACCACACCGCCCGCCGGCTTACCATACCTCATGCCTGGGCTGCCATGTTGTTTGTTATGCTGGCACCCATGCACATTTACCTCACCTTATCGGGGTTAACAGAGCCGCTGTTTGCCCTTTGGCTTATTGCGGCAGTCTATCTGGCAGTTCGGGGGCAGGTTGTGGCATCGGTTATTTGGGTTTCTTTTCTACCCTTTGTACGCTCAGAAGGGTTAGTTATTTTGTGTGTGTATGTGCTATACCTCCTTTTTACCAAAAAATGGCAGAGGCTGCCCCTGTTACTTACCGGCCATGCCGTGTATAGCGTAGCCGGCTATTTTTACTACGGCAGTTTGTGGTGGGTGTTTACCAAAATACCCTATGCCTCCAACAGTTCGGTGTATGGATCGGGTAAATTGCTGCAATTTGTAAAGGGCTTACAGGAAGTCATTGGGCCGCCAATGTATGTGCTGCTGGGCATAGGGTTGCTGTATGGCGCTTTTATGTTATTTAAAAACCTGCGCACAGTATCGTACCGTCATATGGCTGCCACCGAACTATGGCTGGTATATGGCTGCTTTACTGCCTATGTTGCGGCGCACACCGTGTTCTGGTATTTCGGGTTGTTTAAGTCTTTCGGGTTGTTGCGCGTGTTGGTGGGCATTGTTCCGCTCTCGGCAATTATTTGCTTAAGAGGATTAAACGCTTTATCCAACCTTTGGGGGCAAAGGCCACGTGCAAAAAACGCATTTACAGCCGGTATGGCAGCCCTTGTTTTTGCTTTTACCCTTTTTGGCGAAAACTGGAAAAACCACTTGCTTTTACGGGCCGACCAACAAGCTCAGACCGAAATGGCCAACTACCTCGGAAACCGTTTTGACGGCTACAAATACTTTTTTGATGCCCCCTATATTGCCATGTTGATGAATGTTGATATATTTGATAAAACCAAAAAAGAAGCCACTTCCGAACTGTTTACAGGTAAAATCATACCCGATAAAAGTCTGGTAATATGGGACGACTGGTACTCTGTTGTTGACAATAGAACCAACCTAGAAATGCTTACCGGCGATAACCGCTTTGAACTGCTGCGCTCTTTTGAAAAACCCGACCCATGGGGCAATCGCCGTGCCACCTATGTGTTTCAGAAAAAACAATTTACCACCAATGCCAATGACAGCAGCCGGGTTACACTGTTTACCACCGGTTTTGAAAACCTGACACCTGCCAACGCCGGCCGATTAGACAGCCTGTACGCTTTTGAAGGAAAGTTTGCCGCAAGGGCATCATCGGAAAACCCATATTCATTGGGTTTCGACCTGCCCTTGTCCGAAATTTCGAGGTTTAAGGGCAACATCTTGCGCGCAGAGGCGCAGGTGCTGGTTACCCAAAAAGAACCCAACCCATACAAGCAACCTTTGCTCATTATCTCTTTCGAGAACGAAAAAAGCTATGGATGGAATCCTCTCAACCTGCAAGACCTTGCACCCGAAGGTAAATGGCAACATGTATCGTTTGAAACCACAATACCCAATGCCCAAACACCAGCAGACCGGGTAAAGGTGTATATGTATAACCCCTCAGCATATCCCGCTTACCTTGATAGTCTTGCGGTAATGGTAGCAAAACCCAACAATTGATTGCAGGATATGCACACAACCACCCCACTGACCTCTATACGCAAAGCAGTTTTGTAAAAACGGCGCCTTTACTTCGGGTCATTCTTTTTATCAGCTTTTCGCTGCTCTTTTTCCTGTTTGCGCTGTTCTTTCATTTTAGATAAATCATTTATGTATTGTTGGTAAAGTTCTTGTACTTCCGCTTCCTGTTGCAGGCGGCTTTGCTTAAATTGTTGCAGATCTTTAAGAAAAATGCTCTTATCAAACACAATATCTTGCTTAGTTACGGCAGTTTGCCGGTTGCCCGGCTGGTTTTTCCCTTCCCATTTAAACGCACCTTTGTTGCTGTTGTTCAGCACAAACCCCGATGAAAATTGCAGCATGAGTACCGTGCCGTCTATAGCTGCCCACCCGTTTCTTTTAATAGAAAACTTAGATTTGGAAGGGTATGCCGACTTTTTTTTCATATCGCTGCTCCATTGCTTAAACAGCAAATCGAGCGAAAACCGGTAATTGCCCGATTTTGAGTCGTATCTTTCGGGTTGTATGGCAGAGTGCCACTCTACATACCAATGCGGGCGGTCTAAAACAATATTGATAGATTGAAACGCCAACAAGGCCGTAGGGTACAGGTCGTTACCAATACCCGATGTATTATATTCGTTGTAAAAATTATTTTGCACTTCGGCATGTTTGTTCCAGTTATATACATGGTGACAGTCTTGCTGCGATGTAAACATATACTGCTCGGTTGCCGAAAAAATTAAAAATTGCAGGTTAATGGTATAGTCAAACCGGTCGTTCAAATAATTACACTCTACCGATTGACAGCGCACCAGCAGGGCAGCATCTATGGTAAACCGTATTTGGCAGGTAACGGGTATATAATAACCTTTGCTTACCGAAATGCGCAGCATTTGCAGTTTGTCTGCCCGGCGTTCCGACACAATGTCGAAACCGTTTATAATGACGGTGTGATGGTAGTTGACATTAAAATCCTTTGGTGCATCTGCCAGCACTTCAAAAGTGGCGTTATGCATATCGCCCAGTTTGCCCGAAAATCTGATGCTTTTTTGCGCCGGTTGTATGACCACACCATTGGCAGCTACGTAAGAATAAAAGCCGTTGTAAGTGCCTGCATCGGGGCCAAGGCCGGTAGCAGAGGTATGGTAAAACGAAGCGGTAAAGGGAAATCCGGTAAACTCCGGCGGATTTTCAATATAACTGCCCAATCGGTTGAGGCGGTGGTTATAACTCCATTGATGTGTAAAACCACCCCATACTACGGCGGCACTGTTGTACAGCGTATCGGCTTGGGTATGCCCCGCAGTATCTTGCGCTTTAAGCAGCAGGGTGTTTATGCAGCAAATAAGTATAACTGCCAGCCACTCTAAATAACGGCAACAGTTGGTCACGCAGAACGAACTCTTCTGTAACATGGCGGCTGCACATAGTTGAGTATAGTGAATAGATTATACAGGCAAAACGAAAAATAGTATTTAAAAATTGCCTTACTTAATATATTTTACGAAAAAAGCTTTTACAAATAAAATAAACGTCAAAGCAAATGTGTATTGCGGGAGCCGTTCCTTCCAATGCCGCGGCTTTAGCTTAGTTTACCACCGCTACCATGCCTTTTTTTACCGTTACTCCGGCGGCGGTTATGCGGTAGGCATATAAACCCGAAGGCAGCCCGGGCAGGGGCAGTGTGGTTTGTGTTTGCTCTAATTTGCTTTGCAATACCCTTTGTTGCTGCAGGTTGTACAACTCAATAACCCCTTGGTTTAACAGATTGGGCAATTCCACCTGTATATGTTGTTGTTTCTGGTACACCTTAATTTGGTCTATATTGCTGCCAAACAGCGGCACAATGCCGGTAAGTGAGCTAAACAACACCTGATCAACATACAGCACACTGCCGTTTTGCCCTTGTCCGCTTGCACCGCCGCCGCTGGAAGTAATTACCACATACATACTGTCGGGTATGTCTTGGGTATAGTAGGTAAAAGGCAATTCAAATTTAGTGTATTCCGAAACGGTTGTAAGAACCGATGTGGCGGCTTGGGCAACCGTATCGCGTTTTCCGGTTTGGGTATTGTAATGCCAAAGCTGGGCAAACAGCACGGCCGAGTCGCCATTTTGCGGAAAATACTTATAGTAACCCTCAAACGAATCGGGGCGGGTGGTGGCATTATACGGGAGCCCCGGTTGTACACCGTTTATTCCTTGTGCCACATCAAAATTGCCGGTATAAAGCAAGCCGGGTATCAGGTTGCCGAAATAGGTGCCCGTTTCTAAGCGGGCGGCATTACCTGCAACGGCATCGGTGGTTTGACTTACGGTTTGCGGTGCACCAATAAGTGCCAGAATATTTAGCGTACTCCAACCGGCCGGCTCAGAATACAAGCCGCCTGCTTCGCTTTCCCATGTTTCAAAAAAGCCGTTTTCGGGTATTTGCGCATTGGCAGAGCAGGTAAAAAAGAACACAAAAAACAAAAAAGCGGGTAATTGTTTCATCATCATTTACAGGTTAATGGTTTTTGGTGTGGGGTTAAGTTAAATAAACAGGGCAATTTACCCCATTTCGGGCAAGTTACCGGTGTTGTTGCTACAGTGCTTATGTCTTCCTTCGGTTTTTGGTTACTCATTTTCCCAGTTCATGCAGCGTTTTACCGCTTTTTTCCAGCCGTAATACAATTTTTCGCGCGTTTCAAACGGCATTTGCGGGGTAAAAAGGGCATTGCGCTGCCAGTGTTGTGCAATTTGTTCGCGGGTAAAAAGCCCAACGCTTAAACCGGCTAAGTAGGCCGCACCAAGGGCGGTGGTTTCTATAATGGCGGGGCGCTCAACCGGTACGCCTAAAATATCGGACTGAAACTGCATGAGCAGGTTGTTGGCCGATGCGCCTCCATCTACCCGAAGGGCGTTGAGCGGTAAACCCGCATCCATTTCCATAGCCTGCAAAACATCGGCGGTTTGGTAGGCTAAAGATTCGAGGGTAGCCCTTACTAAGTGCGCCTTTTTAATGCCGCGGGTTAACCCGAAAATGGCTCCGCGGGCATACATATCCCAATACGGTGCGCCCAAACCGGCAAAGGCCGGCACTACGTACACGCCGCCGTTATCGGGCACTTTCATGGCCAGAAATTCCGAGTCGCCGGCTTCGTCAATAATTTTCAGCCCGTCGCGAAGCCATTGCACTGCTGCGCCGGCAATAAATACGCTGCCTTCTAAGGCGTAGGTTACCTTGCCGTTAATACCCCATGCAATGGTGGTGAGCAACCCCGATTTAGACTCTATGCGTTTGGTGCCGGTGTTCATGAGCATAAAACAGCCGGTTCCGTAGGTATTTTTGGCCATGCCGGTTTCAAAGCAAGCCTGCCCAAAGAGGGCGGCCTGTTGGTCGCCGGCAACGCTGCAAATGGGTATAGACACGCCGTTAAAAAATTCGGGCAGTGTGTTGCCGAAACTGCCGCTGGAGTTGCGCACATCGGGCAGCATGGAGGCGGGTATGTTCAGTTCGGCAAGCAGTTTTTTGTCCCATTTCAGCGAGTCAATATTGTAGAGCATGGTGCGCGAGGCGTTGCTATAATCGGTGGCGTGTATGGTTCCGCCGGTAAGTTTGTAAATAAGCCAGGTATCTATGGTTCCGAAAAGCAGATGTCCTTCTTCGGCTTTTTGTCGGGCATCGGGTATATTGTCTAAAATCCAGTTTATTTTGGTTCCCGAAAAATAGGCATCAATCACCAGTCCGGTGTGTTTTTTAACATAGGGTTCCAGCCCGTTAGCCTTTAGGTTGTCGCAAATGGGTGCCGTGCGGCGGTCTTGCCAAACAATGGCATTGCAAACAGGTTGGCCGGTGCGGCGGTCCCATACTACGGTGGTTTCGCGTTGGTTGGTAATGCCTATGGCGGCCACCTGCCGGGGGTTAATGCCGCTGTTTTTAACCACTTCCTGCGCTACCTGCAACTGGGTGTTCCAAATTTCGAGGGGGTTGTGCTCTACCCAGCCGGCATGGGGGTACATTTGGGTAAATTCTTTTTGCGCCACCGCCACCGGTTGCCCGGCAGTGTTAAACAATATGGCTCTTGAACTGGTAGTACCCTGGTCTAAGGCAAGAATATAGGTTTGCGACATTGTTTTTTGTGTTTAGGGGGTAAATTTACCAAAAAACCCGAAGTTGAAAAAAAAGCGGCCAAAAAAATAAACCACAAATAGGTGCATAGAAAACAGACCGAAAAAACAGATTTTTATTCTCACCAAAGGCATTTACCTTTGGCAATTGCAGCTTTCAAACGGGCAGTTTCGGGCATCGGGTAAAGTGTTTTTACCATAGTCCGGCGCTGTTGTTTCATATAATATTTAACAAAAGTTAAAAAAACGGGTTTATAGCACAAGGTTGGCGGTAAGTTGGTTAATTTTGCAGCGTTTTTTATGGTTTACCAACAATTGCCCATGCTGCCACACCACCTTACTTTTGCCAACCCGGGTTTTCTTGCCTTGCTGTTGCTGCTGCCGCTGCTTGCGGTATGGCAATGGCGCAGGTATCAGCAACAGTATCCAGAGCTGAAAATGTCGTCTTTAGCGGCATTTGGCAGAACCGGCACTTGGAAATCGGCTCTGCGGCCGTTTTTGAGTGTGTTTAAACTGGCTGCCTTTACCTTGCTGGTAATTGCTCTGGCACGCCCCCAAAACAAATTTGCCGAAGAAAAAATTACCGCCGATGGCATAGATATTGTGCTTTCTATGGACGTTTCGGGCAGTATGCTGGCACGCGACTTTGAACCCGACCGACTTGGTGCAGCCAAACAGGTAGCACAAGAGTTTATCAATACCCGAAAATACGACCGCATAGGGCTGGTAGTGTTTGCCGGCGAAAGCTTTACCCAATGCCCCACCACCACCGACCACGCCGTATTGCGCACCCTGCTGGAGCAAACACAAAGCGGTATGCTGGAAGACGGAACCGCCATTGGCATGGGGCTGGCAACCGCCGTAAGCCGCCTGCAAGACAGCAAGGCCAAAAGCAAGGTTATTATCCTGCTTACCGATGGCGTAAACAATGCCGGGTTTATTGACCCCCTTACCGCCGCCGAAACCGCCCTGCAAACAGGGGTAAAGGTTTATACCATTGGCGTAGGTACGCGCGGCTATGCACCCTACCCCGTACAGGGCTTTTTTGGCATACAATACCAGCGCATGCAGGTAGAAATTGATGAAACCCTGCTGCAAAAAATAGCCCAAATGACCGGCGGCCGCTATTACCGCGCCACCGAAAATACCAGCCTTCGCCAAATTTATGATGAAATCAACCAGTTAGAAAAAACAAAAATAGAAGTAACCACCATAAGCCGTTTTACCGAGCAATTTCACCTGTTTGCCCTGCTGGCGGCAATTTGCCTGGCAATGGAAATACTGTTGCGAAACACCGTTTTCAGAGGTATAAACTAATAAATGCATTACGTATAACGTCTAAACAACCATCTATACCGTGTTTAAATTTGAAAACAGCGCCTGGTTTTATGCCCTTTTACTCCTGCCGCTTTTTTGGTGGTTTTTCAGGGCAAGTATGCAATGGCAGCGGCAGGCAAGTTTAAAACTTGGACAGGCAGCCCTTATAAGCCGCCTGATGCCCGATTTTTCGATACAAAAGCGGCGTACCAAGTTTTTGCTCTACCTGTTTGCCTATTTTTTTATTGTTATAGGGCTGGCCAACCCACAAGTGGGCGCTAAATTGGAAAAGGTAAAACGGCAGGGAATTGACGTCATGATAGCCATTGACGTATCGAACAGTATGCTGGCCGAAGACATACAGCCCAACCGCCTCGAACGCGCCAAACAATTGGTTTCGCGCATTATTGAAAATATGAAAGACGACCGCATAGGACTTATTGTGTTTGCCGGAAATGCATACCTGCAAATGCCCCTTAGTTCTGATTATGCCGCCGCCAAACTGTTTCTGAAAACCATTAACCCCGATATTGTACCCACGCAGGGAACCGCCATTGCCGCCGCCATAGAACTTGCCCAAACTGCTTTTTCCGATGAATCGAAAACGCATAATGCTTTGGTTATTATTTCCGATGGCGAAAACCACGAAGCCGATGCTGTAGAGGCTGCCCAAAAAGCCGCCGCCGAAGGTATGGTTATTTATACCCTTGGCATAGGCTCGCCCGAAGGTGCCCGCGTGCCCGTTGTGGTAAACGGCCGCACTGCCGATTATAAGCGCGACAACAGCGGCAGCTACGTAATTTCTAAACTAAACGAAGCCATTTTGCAAGACGTTGCAAGCAGCGGAAATGGTAAATACCTGCGCATTGCCGGCGCAAAAGACGAAGTAACCAACGTGCTTACAGCGTTAGACACCTTGCAAAAACGTACCTTCGAAGACCATATTATAACCGATTATGCCGACCAGTTTCAGTATTTTATAGGCATTGCCCTTATTTTGCTGCTCATAGAGTTCTTTACCTCCGAGCGCAAAAATGCCCGATGGGCAGGCTGGAACCTCTTTGAAAACGAACCGCAAAAAGGTTAACCTTAAAAACAATCGTTTACCTCATGTTTACAAAATCTTGTTTTGCCAACTTTTGCTTTACCCTGTTTGCGCTTTGCAGCATTTGCCTATTTGCCGCTCCCGTGCACGCCCAATCTGCACAAAACCTTATAAGGCAGGGCAACCAGAAATACAGCAACGGCGACTACGGCCTTGCCGAAATAGACTACCGCGCCTCTTCCGAAAAAAACAACCCCAAAACCAACCATACCGCTGCTTTCAACTTGGGCGATGCCCTTTTTAAACAAGGCCGCTACGAAGAAGCCGCCGCACAATTTGAACAGGCCGCCAAAACCGGTCAAAGCGCCCAACTAAAATCAAACGCCTATTACAATATGGGCAACGCCCTGCTGAAATCAAAAAAACTGCCCGAAAGCATAGAAGCCTATAAAAACGCGCTCCGCCAAAATCCCAACAATGCCGATGCCAAATACAACCTGGCCTATGCCCGAAAAATGCAGCAGCAGCAACAACAGCAACATCAGCAAAACCAAGACCAGCAACAGCAAGACCAACAACAGCAGGATAAACAGCAACAACAAGACCAACAACAACAGCAGGATAAACAGCAACAACAAGACCAGCAACAACAGCAGGATAAACAACAGCAACAAGACCAGCAGCAACAGCAGGACAAACAACAACAGCAACAAGACCAACAACAGGGGCAGCAAGGAGATCAGAAAGACCAACAGCAAAATGCCGCCCAAATGAACGGGCAGGAGCGAAAACTAAGCAAGGAAGAAACTGCCCGTTTGTTGGAAGCCCTAAAAAACGAAGAACTGAAAGTACAGCAAAAGCTAAAACAAAGGCAGGGCAAGGCCAACAAAACCCCGGTTGATAAAGATTGGTAGGTTAATACCGCTTTTTGCCGCCATACAACAACCGAAAGCAAGAAAGTAACCGCCCGTAGGAGTTATACATTTTTAAGGAATGAACAAAAGACAAGTCAAACAACCCCAATGTTACCTTCTGTATAATAGAACGCCGATGAATCGGATATTTCATAGCGCGTATTTTTTAACAGATTTTTATCTGCGGCAATCCGCGTTCCATGCACAAAACAATACCAGATTAAGCTGCCAATGTACATAAGTAAAGAAAGCCTGCCAGCATTATAACATGAAAAATAACCCCGTCATACTTACCTCACTACCCATATACACCCGCCGGAGTATTATGGATACCCTTTTTGTATTATTGTTGCTATGTTTGCCTTGGGGCAGACGGGCGGCGGCGCAATCTTTTTCGGTAACGCCAACATCGGTAGATGTTAGCGCCGATGAACAGTTTCAAATAACCTATTCGCTTCAAAACATAGGCATGCGCGATTTTCAGGCACCCGATTTAACCGATTTTTTTGTGGTCGGCGGCCCCAATAAATCACAAAGCATGCAAATTGTAAACGGCAGCATGTCCAGTTCGGTAAGTATCAGCTATGTGTTGCAGCCCAAACGAGCAGGAAATTTCACCATTCCGGCAGCCACGGTTATTACAGACCGCCGGCAAACCCTGCGCAGCGAAAAGGTAAGCGTAAGTGTTGCGAAAGGACGTCCGCAACCGCGGGTAGCGCCGCCATCTTCGTCTTCGTCATCGGGCGGAAGCGGCGGCGGTAATGTACCGGCATCGGGTAATGGAAAGGTTTGGGTGGCTGCCATTCCTGATACCTCGGCAGTGTGCGTAGGGCAGCAAATTACCATCATCTACCGACTTTATACCGGTGTTGACGTAGCCAACTACGGAATTCAAACCCCGCCCACTTTTACCGGTTTTTGGGTAGAAGATATTACCCCCACCTACCAGCAAACACCCGGCACCACCACCTGGAACAACCAGCAATACCGCACCCTCGACCTGAAAAAATACGCCCTGTTTCCACAGCGCCCCGGTACCCTGCAAATTGATCCCATGGAAGTGCAGGTAATTGTAAGAATACCCGACCCCAATGCCGGCGGCGGTTTTTGGGGCAACATGTTTTATACCAACCAAACTCTTAACCTTACTACCGACCCGGTTAAAATTACCGTTGCCGACCTGCCGCAGGAAGGTAAACCGCAAAACTTTACCGGCGCCGTGGGGCAGTACGAAATTAACACCCTGTTGGGCAACCCCAGCGTTGAAACCAACGAATCTATTGACCTGAAAGTAACCATTTCGGGAACCGGAAACATGAAACTCATTGACCTGCCAACGCCCGCTTTTCCGTTTTCGTTTGAAGTGTATGAACCCGAAGTAAATGAAGAAACCTTTACCCAGCAAGACAAGGTGAAAGGCCGAAAATCGTATGACTATACGCTCATTCCTTCCGAAGCAGGGCAGCAGGAGTTGCCTTCCATAGCCTTTAGTTTTTATAACCCCGAAACCCGAAGCTACCAAACGGTTTCAACCCCGCCCATTCCGGTTACCATTCGGCAGGGTAAAACACCGGTAAAAACCGGTGCCAATACCGAGAAACCGGGTACGCTCATGCCGCAAAACCCGGGCTTACGCCTGTTTGCTAAAAACAGCCGCTTTTTCGGGTCAGTTGCGTATTATGCCTTATCGGGCTTGCCGGTTTTGCTGTTTTTGGGTGCAACCCTGCTCATCAGACGCCGCAAACAAGAATTGTCCGACCCCTTCGCCCTGCGCCAAAAACAGGCGCAAAAAGTGGCCATACAACGCCTGGCAGTTGCCCAAACGCATTTGCAGCAAAACAACAAACGCGCTTTTTACGACGAAGTGATAAGGGCAATTTGGGGCTACCTGAGCGACCGTGTACACATACCGGCCAGCCAGTTAGACAAAGATAATATTGCCGCCATTTTGCAGCAAAACGGCGCTACCAAAGTTGCTCTTGACCAACTGCTGCAAGTTATTACTTATTGCGAAATTGCGCTTTTTGCCCCGGCCGCCGAAGCCGGCACCATGAGCGCCACCTACGAAAACGCCAAAAATGCCATTGCCAAAGTGGAAGAAGATTTAAAAACCGCCCTACTAAACAAACCCTGAAATTTTGTGCCAAGTATGCATACATCTATAGCCAAGTACCTGCTTATCTGCTGCCTGACTACCCTGTTCTGTCGAACGGCAGGCGCAGTTCCTGCCGCCAAAGATTTGGTAAAACAGGGTAATGATGCCTACGCAGGCGCGCAGTACAACCAAGCCGCCGACCTGTATGAACAAGCCCTTGCACAAGGTGTTGAATCGGCAGCCTTATACTATAATCTGGGCAATGCCTACTACAGGCTGCAAAAAACCGCATCTGCCATACTCAACTACGAGCGAGCTTTGCGCCTGCAACCCCACAACAAGGCGGCACAAAGCAACCTGCAATTGGCCAAAGACCGCATTGCCAACCCCATAGACGAACTGCCAGAGGTATTTTACCGCCGTTGGTGGGCAGCCGTGTTGGGGTTATTGCCATCGGGTTTGTGGGCCGGGGGAGCCGTTTTGTTTTTATGGCTGGCTGCCGGGCTGGGCGCGCTGTTTCTGCTTTCGGCAACGGCAAAGCAAAAAAAACGCACCTTTACCGGCGCCATAGCCTGCCTTGTGCTGGCAGTGTTGCTGCATGTTGTTGCCTATAACCGCCACCAAGCCGAAACAGCCAATAATTTTGCAGTGGTAATGCAACAGGCTGTTGCCCTTAAAAAAGGCCCTTCAGACAGCAGCGAGGGCGTTGCCGAACTGCCCGAAGGTGTAAAAGTACGCACCAATGAGCGCGTAAACGGTTGGGTGCGCATAACCCTTACCGATAACCGCGAAGGGTGGGTAAATGAGCAAAACCTTACCACTATCTAATGCCTGCACAACTACAAAAGACCGCCCTGCTTTGCTTGCTTTGCTGTATGGCAGGGTTGCCCTGCACAGTGGTTGCCCAAAAAACGCAGCAGCCAAAGCTAATTTGCGGCCCCATGCAAGGCCATACCACCCACAGCGAAATGAATATTTGGCTGCTGTGCAAACATGCACAGCTGGTAGAAATGGAATTGTACCTGCCCCAACAGGAAAACCTAAACCTTAGTCAAACCGTAATACCCGATACTGCCGTTGCCCTCGGCGGTTATGCTCCGGTACAGTTGCGTTTTGAGGGGCTGCTGCCCGATACCGTTTACCAATACCGGCTGCTGCTCAATAAGGAGGTGGTAAAAAAGGGCACAGTTCGCACACTTCAACCGCCCGGGGCTGCCAATTTTTCTTTTATTGCCGGCTCCTGTGCCTGGATGCCGCTTAGTTTTTGGGAAGATATACAGCCGGGTATTACCAATGCCACTTACCGCAGTGCAGCCAAAAGCGGCGCCGATTTTATGATTTGGCTGGGCGATGACCTTTATTTCAGAAACGGCGATTGGAACAGCTACGCCGCCATGTTTGCCCGATATGTAACCATGCGTTCCTTTAAACCCATACACCCCCTTTTAGAGGCAATGCCGCAATATGCCATTTGGGACGACCACGATTTTGGCCCAAACAACTCCAACAGCGCCAACAACCCTGCAAAAGACTGGGCGCTTCAATTGTTTAAACTTTTTTGGGCAAATCCCGCCTACGGAATACCCGCAGCACCGGGCGTTTTTTACAATTTCAAATATCAGGATGCCGAGTTCTTTCTGCTCGACGACCGGTACAACAAAGACATGCCGCACCAACATACAAATGGCTCTATGTTTGGTGCCGAACAGTGGAACTGGCTGGCAGAACAACTCCAAAATTCATCGGCAACTTTTAAATTTGTGGTGTGTGGGGTACAAATGCTCATAGAAAATTCGGGTGCTGAAGGGCTGAAGGAGTTTCCGGCAGAACAACAACGGTTTTTAGACATGTTGGAAGAAAAGCAAATTAAAGGCGTTGTTTTGTTGAGCGGCGACCGCCATTTTGCCGAATTGTACCACTTTCCGCGCCCCCAATCTTACGATTTATACGAGGTTACCACCTCACCGCTTAGCGCCATTACCACCGGTATTTTGTTAAGTACCAGCAAAGGTACGCAACGGGCCGTGCCTAAAACCAAATGGAAAAAACCCAATTTTGCCCGCTTTAACATAACCGGCAGCCCCAATAACCGCATTTGTACCATATATTTGTGCAATAAAAAGGGTAAAACCGTATGGCAAAAATCATGGACACAAACAGATTTGGGTTATTGACAAACAAATGCTACCGGCAAAAACCATGATTGGAACCGATATTGCATTAGCCAAAACCCTGCTGCAAGCCGGAGAATTAGTGGCCATTCCTACCGAAACCGTGTATGGCCTGGCGGCCAATGCTTTTAATGCAGATGCGGTGTTAAAAATATTTCTCGCCAAAAACCGCCCCGCTTTTGACCCGCTGATTGTACATGCCGGCAGCATAGCACAAATAGCAACACTGGTAACCCATATGCCCGAAACTGGCCGCTATTTGGCAGAACAGTTTATGCCCGGCCCGCTTACCCTGCTGCTGCCCAAAAAAAACCTCATACCCGATTTGGTAACCAGCGGGCTGCCACATGTGGCCGTTCGCATTCCAAACCACCCGCTTACCCTGCAACTGCTTCGCAGCCTCAATTTTCCGCTGGCAGCGCCCAGCGCCAATCCTTTTGGGTATGTAAGCCCTACCACGGCACAGCATGTGCAAGACCAGTTGGGCGGTAAAATTCCGTATATTCTTGATGGCGGCCCCTGCAGTGTTGGCATAGAATCTACCATTATAGGCTTTGATACCACTCCGCCTACGGTGTACCGCATGGGCGGAATAAGCATTGAACAAATTGAAGCCGCTATTGGTAAAGTGCTGGTGCAAACCTATTCAAGCTCAAATCCGCGCACGGCCGGTATGCTAAAAAGCCACTACGCCCCGCACAAAAAGGTTGTTTTGGGCAATATTACCCAATTATTGCAAACATTTTCGGAAGAAAACCGGCAGGGATTGGTAGGGGTTTTGTCATTTAAACAAGATTACGGCTGCCCGAGGCAGGTCATTTTATCGCCCGATGGTAACCTAAATGAAGCAGCCGGCCGCCTGTTTGCAGCCCTGCGTACCTTAGACAACCTGCCTGTAACGGTTATTTTAACCGAGCCGGTACCCGATGTTGACATAGGACGCGCCATCAACGACCGCCTGAAAAGAGCTGCCGCCGGGCAACCCGATGCAGAGGGCGAAGAATAGGTAGTGTTTTGATGCCGTTAATTCCGAAAAAGCGTTTTACTTTGTCTTGTCGGATAACCCTGCAATTTTTTGGGCCGCATGAATAATTTCCGATGGCAGCATAATAATGGTGGCCGTATTGTTGTCAATGCCAATTTCGGAAAGCATTTGCAGGCGGCGCAGTTCAAGGGCAATGGGGCTTTCGCTCATTTGCATGGCACCCTGTGTAAGTTTTGTTGAAGCTTCCAGTTCGGCTTCGGCTTTTATAATTCGGGCCCGTTTTTCGCGCACGGCTTCGGCTTCGCGGGCCATGGCACGTTGCATGGCTTCGGGAATTTCCACATCTTTCATTTCCACCATTTCAATTTTTATGCCCCAGGGTTCGGTGGTTTCATCTACAATTTTTTGCAGTTTGCTGTTTATTTCTTCGCGTTCACGCAAAACCTCATCAAGCAGGTGCTGGCCAATAATATTGCGCAGCGTGGTTACCGAAAACTGGTAAACCGCCTGATTGTAGTTGGCAACCTGTAAAATGGCTTTTTGGGGGTCAACTACCTTAAACCACAAAACGGCGTTTACCTTAATGGTTACGCTGTCTTTGGTAATGGTTTCCTGTTGTTCAAGGTCAACGGTGCGGGTTCTTATATCTACCATTTGCTGCCGCTCAATAAGCGGAATGAGGTAAAACAACCCGGGGCCGCGTATGCCCTGAAACCTTCCCAACCTGAAAACAATAGCTCTTTGGTACTCTTGCGCAATACGTATGCCTGAAAGGAGAATAACTGCAACAATAAGGGGAATTAAAAGTGTAGTGTCCATAAAATAAGGATTTTGGGAGGTTAAAGTACTATACTGCCGGTACACAGGGTTGCTATTCAATGTTGTTGTTTTGCAGCAGGTGCCCGGCATCTGTTATTTCTGCAAGGGTAAAGTTAATACCCAATGCCGTACAAGATAAATACAAACTTTGGCAGTATGGTTCCCAATCGGGATACTTTTGGGAATTTTTGGCAAATAATACCACTTTTACCACCTTCAGCCGGCTAAGTTGCTGCTGCAAGGTTTCCGATATTCGGGAAACTTCTTCGGGCAGCAGGGCGTGGTCATAAAAGGGAATTTTGCGGTAGGGTGGCAGCAACCCGTATTTACCCGATAAAATGCGAAATTTTACCCCATCTGTGCGGCTTTTGCGGTGTATGCAGCGTATGCGCTCCGAGAGGTAACGCCGAATGGCAGGCATTGGGTATTCATGGTGCTGTTTTTCCTTACAGCAGGTGGTGCAATAGAGGGTAGCGCCTGTGGTTTTCATACCGGCAACCATGGGGTTGTAAAAATGGTTTTACAACTGTTTTAATTGTTGGCGGTCGTGCCCGTACACATCGGTTCCAAAACGCAGGTTGCCTTCGGCATCGGTCCAGGCGGTAAGGTAATAAATGGTAACGCTTACGGGTTGCGGCAATCGGGCATATTGTTCTTTACCACTGTTCATGGCTTTAGAAATGTCGCCTTCGCCCCAGTTGCTGCCCTGAAGTAGTTCCATGGCCAATTTTTTGGGTTCGGCCACGCGCACACATCCGTGGCTTTGGGCGCGGTGAGCACTGCCAAAATCAACTTTGTTGGGGGTATCGTGTATGTAAATGCCAAAGTTGTTGTCAAACGGAAATTTTACCAACCCCATGCTGTTGGTGGGTTTGGGGCGCTGCCTCATTTTTACCCGTTTTTTGTTAATGGTGCTCCAGTCAACATCGCGCGGATCCACTTTTTTGCCGTCCACAAACACATCTACATCTGCCACTATAAGAACGGCAGGGTTTCTTAAAATATACTCCATTTCTTCCTGAGCAATGTTGGTAGGAATGGTCCAGGTAGGGCTGAAAATAACGTTGCTCATGGGTTTGTTTACCAAAACGGGGGTGGCGTTTTTGGGTTCGCCCACTACTACGGTTATCTGGTCTATTTCTTTGTTGTTGTCAAACACGTGCATTTTAAATTCGGGAATATTTACCCAAACGCGCCGGCTGCTAACCGAGTCGGGGTGTGGCAGCCAACGGTACCGTTCCATGTTAAGGGCAATTTTTTTTACCGCATCCTGGTAGGTAAGGCTGTAGTTGGGTACTTTGGCTTTCGGGTTTTTTTCGGCTTCGGCGCTAAACGAGGCAAGTTGTTTTTGCAGTTGCCTGTACCCTTCGTAAACGGGTGCTGCCTGTGCAATAAGGGTATCAATGGCGTTGTTTTGAATGGCTTTGAGCAGGTTTTGCGCCAAAGGCGGTTTTTTGGCGGGTATGTCCCACATGCGGCTTGGCGTAACATAGCCGTTTTGCAAATGTGCGGTATAAGCCAATGCCGATGCGCTGAGCAGGGCGTCGAACTGCGCTTTATTGGGCAACAGGGTATCTACCGCCGGCGTATCGGCGGCATAAAGGCTTTTATACAGGTTGCTGAGCTGCAGGTAGCCGTACTGTTGGGGGTTTAAGGCGTGCTGCGGCGCTTGTTGCAATTGCTGCAAATATTGCTGTACGGCGGGCTGAGGTAAACCCGTTTGGGAATTTAACCAAATAGGTTTGGCCTGCCCCTTGGGGTACAACTGTTCAAACTGCGCTTGCAGGTAAGCGGCGTTTTTAGACAGAAATAGTTTGGCAAGGCTATCGGGGGTATAGGTTGTTGCCAATAACTGCCACATGTTTACCTGCAATACCGAGTCGGCAAAGGCAATGCGCCGGGCTGCTTTATCTTCTCCGTTCATAGACGGGAAACCCTTGCAGGCTGCCAATAAAACGGCAACAAACAGGTAAAACAACAACAAGGGTTGTTTGCTCAAACTATTTAACATACAAACAGGTTTTTATTGAACAGGTAAAAACGGTAACGGCCAAAAGTATGGCAAAGATACGTAAAGCACGGGTAAATAACCATATAACAGCCGGTTTGCCGCTTGTTTGTCCTTTTTTTCGGGGTGATGCGTACAAAAATACCCATTTTTCAGCAAAAAATTTAACCTCCGGCCAATGAGCACCAAATTCGACATCTGGTTCATGCAAAACATTAATATGGAGCAACTGTTTTGCCCGGTAAAACTGGGTGAGCAGCGCCAAAACATGGACACCAGAATGTATAAAAAAGGTGAGTTTATATACTTTGCACAAGATGCATCGAACAAGATTTACTATCTTGAAAGCGGAACGGTAAAAATTTCGGCTTATTCCGATGACGGGCGCGAGGTGATAAAAGCCATTTTACACCCGGGCGAAATTTTTGGTGAACTTGGACTGTTGGGCGAGCAAACAAGGGGCGAGTTTGCACAGGCTTTGCAAGATGCGGCTTTGTGTGTTATGACCTTGGAAATGATGCGCAACCTAATGCGCGATTACAAAGAATTTGGGTTGGAAATTACCCGCCTTATTGGCAATAAACTGGTGAAAACACAGCGCCGGCTGGAATCGCTGGTATTTAAAGATGCCCGAATGCGCATTATTGAGTTTTTAACCGACCTTGCTACCGAGCGCGGCCAGCCGTTGGGCTACGAAATACTGGTGCGCGAGTTTTTTACCCACCAGGATATTGCCAACCTTACCGGCACCTCCAGACAAACCGTTACCACCGTTTTGAACGAACTGCGAAACGGCAACCTTATTTACTTTACCCGAAAAAAACTAATTGTGCGCGACCTGAAAAAACTCCAAACTTTAACCCGAGTAGCGACCAACTGAAAACACCCGCCGCCCTATTATCGGGTAAATTTTGCTTTGTATTCGGCTGCATTGCCTCGCCCGTCGGTAACTACTAATCTAAACTCGTGCGGACCGGGCAATCCGCTTACATCGTCAAAGGTGTGCCATAAGCGGGCTTTTTTCTGGTCGTATTCCATCAGCACCCATCGGTCGTCAATATAGCCGTTGTAGGTTTCAATGCCGGCTAAGTTGTCAGAAATTTGCACTTCAATGGTTTTGTACTTGCTCATGGCCTTGCCCGGCAGCAGGTTAATGCTTTTTATGGTAGGCGGTTTAGAATCTATGGTAATGTAGTAGTTGCCAAACTCGCGCGATTTAGCTTTTAAAAAGGCACCCTCCCAACGGCTGCTGAGGGCAATTTCTTTACCTTCGGCATTTTTGTAGGCAATTACGGCATAGTCATAAAGGTTAAATGGCAGGTTTAAGGGTTTAATGGCAATGTCAAAAAACTGGTGTACGGGCGTAGTACCCTGGTGTACTTTATGTATATGCGAGTACACATTGGGCAGCGTAGTGGTTTTCATGTCGTAGTTAAAAAACAGGTTGTTGTACAAGCTGCCCGCGGGTAAAAACAGTTGGAAATAGTCGTTGTTGTAGGAGTTGTCGGTAAAATAGGTAAATTGAGCGTTGTAAGAACTTAGCGCTGGCGGGGGCAGGGGCAGTTGGCTGTCGTATTGCAACATAATGCTCAGCGTAGAAGTATTGTTGCGCACATCTCGCACCTCCATGGTAATTTTGTGCAGCAACCCGTCAGACAGGTCAATAATGCCGTTTTGCAGAGTGTTTTTGTATATTGAAAGCCGGTTTCCGGGTTCAACAAAGCATTTTTGAATTAACCCATCGCCTTCTTTTTTCAGTTGGTAGTCAATATGGGCGTTAATGTATCGGTTTTCGCTAAAATTAATGCGCTCCATTTCAAAGGCAAAAAGGGGGTTGCCGTTGTCGAACATTTTAATGCTAAATACGCCGTTTAAGTTTGCCAGTCCGTTTTGCTGGTCAAAGGTTTTAATACCCAGCCCTACGCGGGTGGTGTTGAGTTTTAGTAAGTTTTGGGTAGTGGCATACACACCGTTGTGAAGTTGGGTACTATAAACCGAAGGTTCGTCATACTCCTGTGTTTGCCCTTTAAAGCGGTACAACGCCAGTTGTTTAATGCCGGGTTTAATATCATCGGGCACACTATAGCCGAAAAGCAGTGGGTTAATGGCCTCTTCGGAATAGGTATCGCGAATTTCGAAATGCAGGTGCGGCCCGTTTGAAGAGCCGGTATTGCCCGATTTTGCCACTACCTGCCCTCTGTACACGGGGAGCAATCCGGCCGAAACAGGCTCATCTATTTCAAACCGTTGCAGTTCATACTGTTTGCGTTTTACATACTCGCCAATTTGGCCGGCAAAGGTGTTGATGTGGGCAAAAACGCTGGTAAATCCGTTTGGGTAATCAATATACACTGCATTGCCATAGCCCCGCGCCGAAACCACCACCCTCGATACATGCCCATCGGCAAGGGCATACAAGTTGAGGTTTTCCTGCCCGTCTGTCTTGCAATCCAAGCCGGTGTGAAAATGGTTGGTGCGCAACTCGCCAAAATTACCGGCCAACCTCATCGGTATATCCAAAGGTTGACCAAAATACCCCTGCGGGTACTCCTGCCTTGGCGTGGTACGCACCACGGCGTTGGCTGTTTCGGCAAACGGAAACAACACCAGCAAAAAAAACGAAAAGGCAATAACAAGCCGTAAAAAAATCTTCATTTCTTTAAAAAAGCCCTGTATTTTGGTCATGTTATACAACTCTGCCCTACCCCAACACAAACGTTTTTCCCCGCCTTGTTGTTGCAGCCAATCTACTGCGAAAGGTACAAACTTTAGCCGTTTTTTGGGGAATTCCGGGCTTTTTTTAACCTATTGCCGCAGTAGTTTATTTGTTGGGCATTGCCCGGCAAGTTTTTTTATGATACAAGGGGTGTATTTGCCCGTTGCTTTGAGGGGGGAGTTTATTTGCTGTACCTATCCGGTTCATAACTGTAATTATTTATCTTTGCAACTTTATGGAACCTTTTAACCCTGTTTTGCCTTACGTTGCCATAGATTTGCGGATAATTGCCACGCGGCATTTGTTGCTGCCGATAACCATACACCACCTCAATTTGCTGTTTTTGCTCGATACCGGGGCATCTGCCACCTGTATTGATTTGCAAACAGCCGAAACGCTGCGGCTGACGCTGGAAAAAAATACCGAATTGCTTACCTCTGCCACCGGCACCGAAACCGAAGGATTTACCGAAGCCGTAGCAGACCAACTGCAAATAGGCAGCATATGTATCAAGCAGCAGCCGGTAGCGGTACTTAACCTGCAACATATTAACCAACGTTTGGAACAAATGGCCGGTGTGCAGGTGCAAGGTATTTTAGGTGCCGATGTGTTGCTTGCCCTGCAAGCGGTTATTGACTTTGAACAGGCTAAACTCTATCTTAAAGAGCGGTAAGCGGCCGGGCGGTAGTGTTATTTTTCGTACTGTTGGCGCACAAAATAGCTTTCTACATCTACTTTAAGCGGGTTTTCCAGAAACCAGTTTATAAAATCGGCATATTTTGCTTCGTTGCCGGCTTTCCACTCTAAGAAATCATTGGTACAAACGGGGCTGAACATCCAATTGTTATAGGAATCCAGATAGCCTTTGTCCATCATTTGGCGCAGGTTGGCATACAGGTTATTGCTATAAAGCAGGGTAAAGGTTTGCAGCCACATTTCCATAAAATTTTTGCGCACCATGCCAATCAGTTTAAGGGTATTGGTAGCTCCATCGGCTTTTTTTGCTCGGTCGGGGTTCATCATGCCGTTTTTGCGCAAAATATCAAATACGCGCAGGTGTGCCTGTTCAAAGCCGTTGGTTTTGGTGCGCGGCAGTTCCAGGGTTCCTTTTTGCAGATACGCGCTGTCGGTAAGCAGGCCGTTGTAAAGGTTGTATAGCAGATGGCTCATGGTATCCCAACGGGCAGTGCCACGCTCTAAGTTCATAAACACTTCACCATACAAAAGCGCCCAAACTTTGCGGTCAGACCCGGCATAGGTTTGTGCTGCCAAAAAATAATTATCGGCAAAAGAGGGGTCAGATTTTATGCCTTTTTCCCAGTGGTCAATAGCTGTTTGCGGGTGGTTTCGTATCAGTTCAATAACGCCCATATCTAAGTAAAGGGCGCCATTGCCCGGAAACCGTTCAAACGCTTTTTGCAATACTGCCATACCTTTTTCATATTCATTGTTCAGATCGTAGCTGTTGCCCAACAGGCGGTAGCAATCCAAATCGGGGTTATTTTGCAGGGTTTTTTCGGCAAATTCTATGGCTTTAGGATAGTTCTCGGCACGGTAAAAAGCCAATGCCAGCCCGTACTGGTATTTCAGGTCGCCGGGGTTTAATTTAAGCGCATTTTTATAGTAAGCCGCCGCTTTTTCGTAGTTGCCCGCGTCCATATATTTAAGGGCTTCCCGCTCCTCTGCACTTGCTTTTTCGGCATCGGTTTGAGCAAATGCGCACAAGGTAGTCAAAGCCATAAAACCGGTTAACAATATCTGTTTAAACATAAAGACAAAAACATTTTTTACAGTATCCGGGGGTTTGGAAACGCACGGCCGGGTATTTTTATTGCATTCTTTAGATTAAGTATTAAACTATATGCTTGTCGGCGCCTATTCCAAGCAAATTTACTACAAAAAAACATGCCCAAACAAAGAACCGAACAGCCCAGTTTTTCATTTATAAGAGATTGCTTTTAAAAATTTGAAATTTCATAAAAAACAATAATTATACCGAAATGAAAAAAACACTTGTTTCTGTTCTGGTTTGTACTGTTTTAGTTTTTGCCGTTTCCTGCACTCAGGCACCAGATGCGCCCAGAGCCACCACTGCAGAACCGCAACAAACACCCGCCAATGCCGGCGCTACCGGGCAAGGCGCCATGAAAGTTGATGTGCAGCAAAGTCTGGTAACATGGATTGGCACCAAACCAACGGGCCGTCATAATGGCAGCATTAACCTGTCGGAAGGCTCTGTAAATGTTGCCAACGGTCAACTTGCCAGCGGTAGTTTTGTCATGAACATGAACTCTGTAGCTGTTTTAGATGAAGGTATGGACGAAGGCGACCGAAACGATTTAACCAGCCATCTTAAAAGCGAAGACTTTTTTGATGCAGCCAAATTTTCCGATGCGCGTTTTGATATAACCGCCGTACAACCGGCAACGCCCGATGCCGCTGCTAAAACCGAAGGCAACGCACCTGCTGCCACCCACAACATTACCGGCAACCTTACCCTTAAAGGTGTAACCAAAAGCGTAACATTTCCGGCTACTATTGCCTTAACCGATGCCGGCCTTACCGCAAAAGCCAATTTTAACATTGACCGTACCAACTGGGGTATTACCTATAAGTCAGACAAATCGCTGGGCAATAAAATTATTCACCCCGAGGTAAATATTGGCATTAACTTAGTTGCCAAACCGTAAAAACCGCTAATTATTTAGGCTGTTTTCATTATACTTTGGTTTTAGATTATTCCCCTCCTTTCAGAATAGTTGCATGGCATTTTTAATTGCAACTGCCTGTTTCTGCAAAGGAGGGGAATTTGTTTTTAAATCCCAAAAGGCAGTCCGGGCACCAGCTCAGACAGGCTGAAATGGTAGTTTACCACCACGCCCTTGTGTTGCCCATCTACTACATCGCCCTCGCCGCTTTGCCGCCTGAACCGGCGCAGGTTTTGATAATGTTGGTAAACCTGCCGCAGCAGGTCTGCTTCCTGATGGTAATACTGCACCTTTTCTGCTTTTACAATACAGGGGCGGTTGAGGAGCGCCCAGGCAACAAACAAGGGCAGTTGTGTTTGCTCTTTAATGGCAAAATACCGCAGCAGGTCGCTTTGGTTAAGGGCAATGGTTTCTGATGGGTATAAATTTGCTTTGGGCAGGTGTTGTTGTATGGTCATAAAGGTGCGTGTTTGCACTTTTACCTCTATAAAGCCCACACAGTTGCTGCCGGGTGTTTTTGGGTACAAGGCAATATCGGGGTAGCCGGCTTGGGTGTTTTTTTGGGCGGTAAACGGCAGGTTGGCGTTTTGATTAATGCGGTTAATAAGGTATTTTTCAAACCGCTCGCTAAAAGCTGCATCGGCGGCAAACCGGTAATGGAGTTTGCTTTTGGAATCGCACCGGGTGGGGCAGGAGTTGCAATTATAAACAAAACCATGCAAATATTCGTACACCAAAGGCTCCATAGGCGGCAACGGGGTTATTTTAGGGCAAAAATACCCGCTACTTCATCGGGTGTGCGGGTGTTAAGGGTATGCTCTTTGGTAAGCTTACCTTTTCGGGCGGCAAACACGCCGTATTTTACATCGTTTATGCCGGCGGTGCTGTGCGCATCGGGGTTTATGGAGAGCAGCACGCCTTTTTCAAGGCAATAGGGTATCCATCGCCAGTCAATATCTAAGCGGTAGGGGTTGGCATTTATTTCAATAATAACCTTGTTGGCAGCACAGGCATCTATAATTTTGCGATGATTGACCGGATATCCCGCCCTTGATAACAGCAGCCTGCCTGTAAGATGCCCCAAAATGGTGGTGTACGGGTTTTCTATAGCCCGAATGAGGCGCATCATGGCTTTTTCTTCGGTCATTTGCAGGGTGGAGTGTATGGAGGCAATCACAAAATCGAAACTTTGCAGCACCTCGTTGTTATAGTCGAGCGAGCCGTCGTTGAGAATGTCGGCCTCAATGCCTTTAAATATTCTGAAAGGCGCCAGGGTTTGGTTAAGGCGGTCAATTTCTTTGTGTTGTTGAATAATGGCTGCTTCCGATAATCCGTTGGCGTAAAACGCTGCTTTTGAATGGTCTGAAATGCCCAGATAAAGATAGCCCGATGCCATGCAGGCGCGCGCTATGTTTTCCAGCGAGTCGCGGCCATCGCTGTAGGTGCTGTGAGCATGAATAATGCCGGTAATGTCTTCAACTCGCAGCAGGTGGGGCGGCAGGTGGTTTTTACGAGCCAGTTCAATTTCATCTAAGCCTTCGCGCAGTTCGGGTTCAATAAAGGGTAGTCCAAGTTGTTGGTAAATATCGGTTTCGGTGTTGCTGTGCGGGTTGGGTTCTTTAATGGCAATCAGTTGTTGCCAATGAGCGGGCGCGGCGGTGGTTTGCAGCAATCGGCAGGCAAAATTTTGAGTGGTGGCGCTGTGCAGTTGCAGGGGCAAGCCGGTGGCGCTTTGTGCGGTGGCGCTTTGCTCCTGCACATGAAGCAGCATTATTTGCAGTTGGTTGCACCAGTTTTGCAGGTTGCTCCAGTTGCCGGCAATAAGGAGGTCGGCAAATTCCAGCACTTCGCATTTGCGCCGGTATGCGCCGGTAAGTTCTACCCGCTCCACATCGGGCAATTGAGCAAAAGCCTGTTGCAGGTATAAGGCTTCGGGTTCCATATCGGCATAGCGGTAGTATTTGGCATTTGCCAGAAAATACTCCACGCTTTTTTTTACGTTTTCCTGTGTTTTTTCGCCAAATCCTTTCAGGTGCAGGAGGCGGTTTTCCTGACAGGCGTAGAGCAGTTCGCCAACGGTTTCAATGTTGAGTTCTTGCCACAGTATTTTCACCTTTTTCGGGCCCAATCCTTTTATTTGCAGCATTTCGGTAATGCCGGCCGGCGTTACGGCCAGCAGACGGTCCAGCAGGTCGAAGGTGCCGGTTTGCAGCAGGGCCGAAATTTTGCCGGCAATGGCTTTACCCACGCCCGGCAGGTCTTCAATTTGCTGTGCCGATAGCGCCGACAGCGGCTGCGGCTGTTGCTCTATGGTGCGGGCTGCTACTTCGTAAGACCTTATTTTAAAAGGGTTTTCGCCGTGCAATTCCATTAGTTCTGCCAGCAGGCGAAACGTGTTGGCCATGTTTTTGTTGGTCATAGGGGGTAGGTCTGCAAATAAAAAATAACCCGGCCGGCAACAGAGGGTTGCCGGCAAATTTGGGCAAGGTGTAAAAGTTTGGGCAGGTTACAAAGGTACAACCGGGTCAACAAAACAGGGGCTTCGTTTTATTTCTTCGGTTTGGCCATCGGTGTAGGTAACTTCAACACTTATGCCTGCCCGTTTATCGTAATTGCTGATGATAACCCGTTTCCCGTCCTCAGACAATTCGCCGTTAAGGGGTGTGCCGTCTTTGTATTGCAGGTTTTTAATAGCTTGTGCGGGTTTTTCGAGGTAAATCTGGTAAAATTTTACACCGTCATCGGTAGGCGGCGGCGGTTCGGTAAGGTGTATGCTTTGTTGAGCCAACAAAGCCATTGCGGGCAGTAAGAGCGCCGCAAGAAGGGTAAACAGGTGCTTTTTCATAATAGTAAAATATTTTGTTTAAGGTTGAAGGTAATAACATTTTACCCTGTTTGCAAATTTTTTAACACATTATTTGTAAAATTGTGCGTACAAATTTGTCAGGCAGGCATTTTACTGCGCTACAGGCATAAGTTGCCCTGTTTTTATGGTGTAACCAAAAAAATTATTTCGGTATGGACAAAAACGTAGTAGGCTGGTTCGAAATTCCGGTTCGCAATATGGACCGCGCAGTTAAGTTTTACGAAACCGTATTGGGGTTTCAGTTACATCGGCAGTTGATGGGTCCGCTTGAAATGGCCTGGTTTCCGTGGGTTGAAAATGCTGTGGGTTCGCCCGGCAGTCTGGTCTATCATACACAGTACTACACCCCATCTGAAAACGGCACGTTGGTGTATTTTACCTCTCCATCGGGTAATTTAAGCGTAGAACTGGCGCGTGTAGAAGCGGCAGGCGGTAAAATTTTGCAACCGCGCACCCAAATTTCGGAAGAATACGGCTATATGGCCTTACTTACCGATACCGAAGGCAACCGAATAGCCCTGCATTCGAGGGAATAAAGAAATAGCAAACAACCTGTGTAAAAACAAAACACCCAATATTGCGCGCAATACCGGGTGTAAAAGTATGTGTAACCGGGGTTAACCTAAATTGGTTGCTACTTCCAGAACTGCCACCATTTTTTGACAGGGGCTTTTTTAATGGAAGCAAGTTTAAGCGGGTTGCCTTTCATGCGCACGTTGGCAGGCGGGTTGCCGCTTTGCCCGCTAAAAATAACCTTGGTTTTTTCTACCTGAAATTCTGCCGGCAGTCCGCCGCCCATAAGCATATAGCGCATACCGGGGCCGGTTTCAATTAAATAGGTGTTGTCAATTTTAATAATGGTGCCTTTCACATTGCTAAGGTTGGTGGTGTATTGCACTTCGGCATAGTTTACCCCTGTTTTTACCTCGGCATTACCCTCCGATACGGGTTGCAATTTAGGCCCATCTTTCCCTTTATCGGCATCTTTGGGTTTTACCGGCGCTTCTGTATTGCGCACCGCAATTTTGGTTATTTCAAAAGGGGTGCCTATCATGCGCACATTGGGCGGTATGGCAAATACATTGCCGTTTACTACTACTTTCAATCCTTCTTTCCGGAATTTAAGTTCCAGGTTGCGGGGCATGTAGCGTTGGCTGTTATCTTCATCGGGTACTAAGGTGTACTCGCCCGCAACCTGTGTAACGGTGCAGTTCACCGTAGTAAGAGTTCGAACCGGTTTTTCGTTTTGCGCCATGGTGCAATTACTAAATAAAAGCGAAGCAAACGCAACCGCCCAAAAAGCAAAAAATGGTAACTTCATGTGTTAAAACAGGTTTATTGATTGGTGAAATATTATTTTTGACTGTACAATAGCCCGAAAGTTACAAATAATACCCGATTTGCCCATACTTTGACACTGCATTGACAACACAAAAGCGCTTTTTTTGCGTTATTGTTCTGTATGGCAGGCTTTGCCGGGTAAACTTGCCAACTGCCATAACCGCTGCCAACCCGGCACTTTTGTGTTGCGTTGTGGTTAATCAATAAAAAACCAAAGGTTGCCCACTATGAAACAAAACCGGTTAACCATCTTTTGGGCTGGTATTTTTTTTACCTTACACCTGCTGGCATGTGCGCCGGCAACCGTTTACGCACAGCAATACAGCGCCGTAACCTATGGCGTTGACGAAGGATTGGGCGCCTCTAAAGTTTATACCTTTTACCAGGATAACCGAGGCTACCTGTGGGTGAGTACTGCCGCCGGGGTAAGCCGCTTTGATGGTAAAACATTTAAAAATTACACTACAAAAGACGGGCTTACTTCTTACCAAATAAGCAGCATACACGAAGACAACAAGGGGCAGTTGTGGTTCAAATCGTTGCAATGGGATAACAGCCGCCTTTTTACCTTTAACGGCCGAAAATTTACCCCTCTCGACTCAATGCGCGTTTTTGGAACCGGAAGTATTTATTTTCATCGCGACCAAACCGAACCCCTTTGGGTAGAAAATAACCGCCAACAAGTGGATATGATTCACCCAAACAGCCGGTTTACCCTGCTTAACAGCGCCCAACTTAAAGACAATTATATTTACGATGTTTGGATTGCAGACTCTGCCAATGCCTATTTAGCCACTCAACTGGGGTTGCTCCGATACCAAAACGGAACCTATACCAACCTTAGCAAACAGGTGCGAAACACCATGCAGGTTTATCAGATTGTGCGCTATAAAGATGCGTGGTGGCTGCAAACCGATGAAGGAATATGGCAATTTAACGGAAAACGGTTCGATAATACCCTGCTGCCGCCCGAATTGCAAAAAAACATTACGCAGGTAATGCTGCCCGATAACAGCGGCAACCTCTGGTTTGGTACGGTAATGGGATTGTACCGCTACGACGGCGATTGCTTTAAGCGCTTTACCACCGCCGATGGCATGATTACCAACCGCATTGCTAACATGATGGCAGATGCCCAAAACAACCTCTGGATTATTTCGGAAAACGGCCTTATAGTTCGTAAAGACAACCAATTTATTACCCTCGACACCGAAACAGCCGGTTTTATGGGACCGGGCAAGGGGTTCAGGCTGCGCCATATTATGCAAGACCGGCAAGGCAATATTTGGGTTACTACTCAAAACGGCATTGCACGGTACAGCGGTTTTTCCTTTTTAAACTACCGTTACGGTGCCGAACTGCAGGGTAAAGAAGCCAACGCCATCTTGCTCGACTCAAAAAATCACCTTTGGATTGGCTACCAGGATGATGGCATTACCCTGTGCCAAAACAACAACTGCCGGCAATTTACTACCCAAAACGGGCTGCCCTCTAACAGTGTTTACAACTTTCTTGAAGACCGGCATGGAAATATCTGGATTGCCAACGGCGGACTGACCAGATTTGACGGATCCCGATTTACCCCGGTAGCTTTCGATAAAAACCCACTCAACAAATTCATAGGGCTGTTGCAGCAAGACCAAAAAGGAAACATCTGGCTTGCCTCCAACAGCGGACTTTACCGGTATAGCGGGCGGCAGTTTACCTACTACGAACTTACAGGCCCCGCCAACAACAACCTGAACCCCATGTATGGTTTTAACCCCTACAACAACATTAACAGCCTGACCATTGACCCCAAAACCGACAGCGTTTGGGTGGCCGCTACATCGGGGGTTTATGTGCTCAACCCATCAACAGGCAGTTTCAGACTGGCCGGAGGAGCACAGTATTTCGGAACGGTTACCCAAATGTGCCACGACCAACAG
This sequence comes from Sphingobacteriales bacterium TSM_CSS, assembly GCA_002212985.1. Classification (GTDB taxonomy): domain Bacteria; phylum Bacteroidota; class Bacteroidia; order Chitinophagales; family UBA2359; genus UBA2359. The sequence continues at coordinate 21,600 of NBMY01000071.1, read as the reverse complement.
GGCAACCTCTGGATGATTAGAACCGAAGGCGGACTGCTGCGCTTTGACGGAAAGCAGGTAATGCAATTTGACGAGCGCGACGGACTAAGCAGCAGCAACCTGCAATCTTTGAGCATAAGCAACAACTATGCCTGGCTGGGAACTCCAAACGGAATTGACCGCTTTGACATTGCCTTTTTTAACCAAACCCGCCAAACCCGCGTACTGCATCTGGGTAAGCCCGATGGTTTTATTTCGCCAGAATGTACCGGACTCTCTTATACCGACACAAAGGGAAACCTTTGGCAAGGAACCATTAGCGGTATTACCCGCTATAACCCCTCTGCCCCACCCCCAACACCCGATACCCTTCTGCTGCATATAACAGACATTAAACTGCGTTATGAAACCGTTGACTGGATTGCCTTTTCCGACAGCCTGAACCCACTTACCCAATTGCCCGAAAACCTGCGCCTGAAATACAACGAAAATACCCTTACCTTTTCTTTTGACGCATTGTTTTTCTTAAACCCAAAACTCATTAACTACCAATACCGCCTGGCAGGCACCGATACCGCCTGGCTGCCTGCCCCGCCAGAGCAAGTGGCCACCTATGCCAACCTGCCACCCGGAAATTACCGGTTTGAGGTGCGCGCACAACACCTGCAAAACCCCGGCGCTTATGCACAAACCGGTTTCAGTTTTACCATTTTACCCCCCGTTTGGCGTTTTTGGTGGTTTTGGGCCTGGCTTGCTTTGGGAGCAGTTGCAGCAGTTGCCGTTTACATAATTATTAGGTTTATGGCAACTCAACTCTACCGCCGCCGTATGTTGCGCCGCGCCCTTCAAAAAATACATGGGCAGGAATAAGCGCCGGTTGAACAAAAGTCATTATTGGTAAAGATTAGACCGCCTCATGTAAATCCAGCCTCGCATTGGTCATGCATTATTTCAACTTTTCGTTGTTTTTTTCAGACTAAGCCCAGATGCGGGAACTATTTTTATGCAAGGTTGTGTTAAAGTATTTGCAACCTTAAATGCAAACATTGATTAAAATTTTGCTATTCATTAAATACTTTTTATTATGAAAATGGAAAAATTTACCCGCCCCGGAATTTCGAAGAAACTGATGAGGATGCTTCACAAACCCTTTGTATGGAAGGTGGACGAAGCATTGCGGCAACAAACCGAAACTTGTTTTTGCCCCGATGATGATGATGTACAAACAACTATTGACAACCCTGTTCAACTGCAAAACCCCTACGGACTTGTTGTTACACCTCATGCCCGCAAAAGGGCTGCAGGCCGCGGCATAACCCTGGATATGATTGAAAACACCGTAAAATACGGCTTCAGAATTTGCAAACAGGGATTTTGTTTTTATGTAATGCCCTCGAAAGTTGCACAGCGTTTATTTTCGAGGCAGTTTGCCGAAAAAATTGCCAATACTGTGGTACTTGTTAAACGCCCCGATATTTTAATAACCGTATATAAAAATCAAAATGCCTTGCGCAACATTAAAAAGAAACCCAAAAGGCTTTACACCGGCGCCTACTTGCCGGCAGGTGGGTCTTTGCGCAGGGCAGACAACAGAAAACCGGTTTTACCAACAATCAATTAGCACAAACAGGCTGTGCTGCCGGCAAGTTAAACAACCGGCGGCACAGCTTGCTTCGCCAAACAAAGCAATATAGGTTTTGCTTATTACAGCCGCATAAACATTTACCCAAACAAACTTTCGGAAAGGTAGCGGTCGCCGCGGTCGCAAATAATGCACACTACCACGCCCGTTTGCAGGGTTTCTATAAGTTTGAGCGCCACGGTAACGGCGCCGCCGCTGCTCATGCCGCAAAACACGCCTTCCTGTTTGGCTAATCTTCGGGTCATTTGGGTGGCTTCCTGTTCCGATACTTCTATAATTTGGTCAACGCGGCGGGGGTCGTAAATTTTAGGCAGGTATGCTTCGGGCCATTTTCTGATACCGGGTATGCGTGAACCATCGGTGGGTTGTGCGCCAACAATTTTTACGGCAGGGTTCTGTTCTTTCAAAAACTTCGAAACCCCCATAATAGTGCCGGTAGTTCCCATAGACGAAACAAAGTGGGTAACAGCTCCCCGGGTTTGGCGCCATATTTCGGGTCCGGTGGTTTGGTAATGCGCCATATAGTTATCGGGGTTGGCAAATTGGTTCAGCATCAGGTAGCCGCCTTCTTCCACCTTGCGGCGGGCATAGTCTATGGCAGCTTCCATTGAGCCGGCGGCCGGCGTAAGGGTAACGGTAGCGCCAAAAGCCCGCATGGTAAGTACCCGCTCGCGGGTTGAGTTTTCGGGCATTACCAGTTCAATTTGCACGCCGCAAAGGTTGGCAATCATGGCCAAGGCAATGCCGGTATTACCGCTGGTAGCTTCTATCAGTTTCATGCCGGGTTGTAATTGGCCGCGTTCCATGGCGCCTTTAATCATGCCGTAGGCGGGGCGGTCTTTTACGCTGCCGCCGGGGTTATGTCCTTCTAATTTACCATATAACTTAACCCCCCGTTTGGGGTTTAGGTGGGTTAGTTCTACCAAAGGCGTATTGCCTATAAGCTGCAGTACCGAGGTCATGGGCTGTTTGCTTTGTTTTTATGTTACAACAAGGGGTTTTTGTATTCCGAATGAACAAGTTTTTTGCTCTGTGGTTTGGTAACAGTGCAATTTTAGGCTAAAAAAGGCTCATTTGTTCGTTGGGTTCCCGGTTTTGTTCTCCTGCAAACGGAGCTATGCTGCCAATGGGTATGGCAGGCCGGCATTGCAGCAGCAGTTGGTGAAAATAGCGGCAGGTTTGGGGAGCAAATTCATCGCCGGGGGTGTGCATAAACAAATAAGGTTGCTTGCCTTCTGCCAGCCATTGTGCCGTAGTTTGCGCTATTTGGGTAAGCCGTTGAACGTTTTGTTGCGGCAGGGCGTGGCCAACAAAGCGCAAAAACGGGTTTTGGGCAGTGGCCAGCAACCGGGGCGGCATTTTGGGTTTTTTGCGCTGTGCCTCCGCTACATGCACATCGGCAGGCGGCAGGGCGTGCAGGGTGGCAGTATCAAACAGGGCGCGGTTTATGCCGTTTTGTTGCAAAAGGTTGTTCAGGGTGGTTTCGGTGTCATCGTTTTGGTAAAAATCGAGGTGGCGCACCTCCAAAGCGTAGGTTACATCTTGGGGCAATTCTTTAAGGAAGGCTGATAAAGAAGGGAGCGATTTTTTGTTAAACGTGGGCGGCAACTGTATAAAAAACACCCCGATGCGCTCTAAAAGCGGCTCCATGGCCATAAAAAAACGGGTGAGTTCCTGCTGCACATGGCGCAGTTTGTACAAGTGGGTTATGGTTTTGGGCAATTTAAAGCTAAACCTGAAATGGGTTGGCGTATCCGATTTCCAGCGCAAAACCTGTTCGGTGTTGGGCAGGGCATAAAAGGTGTTGCTGCCTTCTACGGTGTTAAACACACGGGCATATTGTTTAAGGTAGTCTTTGGGTTTTGCTTTTGGGGTAAACAGGGTTCCGGTCCAGTCTTTATTTGCCCAAATAGGGCAGCCAAGATAGTAGTTTTGCAGCAGCGACATGTGGTTGTTGTTTTTAGCGGCAAACAGTTACAGGTTAAGCGTTCGGGTTAGTAAGAGGCTGTATGAAAAGTAGCTGTGGCTACTTTTGGGGCTAATGTTTTCTTTTTATTGCTTTGTGTTTCGCGTGTTTTTTGGCTAAGATATTATTTAACCCCAAAGTTCGCAAAGGAATTAGCGCTCATCTGCAAGTGAATAGGTGCTAATTTCACTTTTCGTACAGCTTCTAAGTGCAAGGTACTGAAAAATATCGGCCAGTAAAAACAACATCGGGTTAAATTAACATGGCGTTCCTCTTTGAGGTTACGGCTATGGTTGGGTTGTTTTTTTCCGTATGTTGCACATACGGCTATTCATATTTGAGGCTTTCAGTGTCTTTTGGGATATTCAATTCTTTTCCCCTCTTTGCGGTAAACCGGCAGGGAAACAGCGGTTTTGCGGGGTGGGGTAATTAAAGACGGCATGAAATTGCAGTATTTATAAATATTTACCTGTTTGGGTTAAAATGCCTGCAAATCTACCAACTGTTTGTAAACGCCCTGTTTTCCTAAAAGTTGAGTATGGGTGCCGCGTTCAATAACCTGTCCTTTTTGCAGCACTAAAATTTCATCGGCGTGCTGAATGGTGGAAAGGCGGTGAGCAATAACCACCGATGTTCGGTTTTGCATGAGCCGGAAGAGGGCATCCTGTACCAGTTTTTCCGATGCCGAGTCGAGTGAGGAGGTGGCTTCGTCTAAAATAAGAATGGGCGGGTTTTTAAGTACGGCGCGGGCAATGGTAAGGCGTTGGCGCTCGCCGCCGCTTAGTTTGCATCCTCGGTCGCCTATGGGTGTGTGGTAGCCGTTTTCCAATTGGCTAATAAACTGGTGGGCGTTGGCTATTTTGGCGGCTTCTTCTACTTCTTCCTGCGTTACGGGGCGGTGCATACCAAAGGCAATGTTGTTAAAAACCGTGTCGTTAAACAAAACGGGTTCCTGCGTAACAATGCCCATGAGGTTGCGCAAATCGGATAAGCGGTACTGTTGAATATTAACGCCGTCTAACAATATTTCGCCTTCGGTAACATCGTAAAAGCGGGGCAACAAATCGGCTAAGGTAGATTTACCGGCACCCGAACTGCCCACCAATGCCAGCACCTTGCCTTTGGGCAACACCACATGAATACCCGAAAGCACGGGTTGACGGTCGTAGGCAAATCCTACGTTTTTAAACTCAATGCTATGGTTAAAGGCGGTAAGCGGCACAGGGTTTTCGGTTTCGCGAATGCTGACCGGGGCATCGAGAATTTTGGTAATGCGCTCTACCGATGCCAACCCCTTTTGGATGTTGTAAAAAGCAGTAGAAAACGATTTTGCCGGCGGTATAATTTGCGAAAACACCACAATAAAATAGATAAAGGTTTCGGCTTCGAGGCTTAGAGATTGGCTGAGTACCATGCGCCCGCCCACATACAGCACCAGCGCCACCACGCTGATGCTCATAAACTCTGAAAGGGGCGAAGATAAATCGCGGCGGCGCAACATGCTGCTGCTAACCTGGTAAAAAGCCTTGTTTTCTGTTTCAAATTTGGCGGTTTGCTGTTGTTGGGCGTTAAACCCTTTTACGATGCGCATGCCCCAAATGGTTTCGTCAATAATGGTAAGCAACATGCCCAGCCGTTCTTGCGCCAGATGCGATTTTCGTTTAAGGGTTTTACCAATTTGCCCAATAACGGCACCGGTAAGCGGCAGCACCAGCAACACAAACAAGGTAAGCTGCGGGCTTATAAAAAACATGGTAAACAGGTAGGCCAATACGGTAAGCGGCTCGGTAAAGGCAATGGTTAACATGCTGATGATGCTGTTTTCTACTTCCTGCACATCGGAGGTAAGGCGGGTAATAACATCGCCTTTCCGTTCTTCGGTAAAATAAGAAACGGGCAAAGCCAGCACTTTGGTAAAGGCATCGGAGCGTATTTGCCGTATTACCCCGTTTCGCATTCCGGCCATGGCATACATGGCAAGGTAACGAAACAGGTTTTTAAAGAAAAAAATAACCGCTACCAGTATGCACACAAAGAGCAAGGCCTGCGGTTTACCCTGCTGCACAATGAGTTGTGTCATTTGGTAGTTAAACCAGCCGTCGGCCCAGGCGGCGGTGGGGGTAAACAGCGGCGGCGGCGTGTGTACCAACGGTTGCTTGTTGAACAACAGGCGCAAAAAGGGTATTACCATCATGAGCGATACCACCGAAAACAAAATAGACAGCAAATTGAAAAAAACATGCCACAATGCCTGAATGCGAAACGGGCGCAGGTAATACAGCAATCGGGAAAGATTTTTCATGTTATATAAACTACGCTATGCAGATAATCATCCTTTCGGGAAAAAACAGCCTTCTTATTTACCGTTATTCATCAATAAAACCCGAAATTTGGAACTGCAAAGGTAGGCCGATTGTTCTACAAATTCATATCTTGCCGGTTTTAGGCAAACTTTCACAAAGCAAACACCCCGATACCATGATCGAAAGCATTAAACAAAAACAAGTTGCTTCTTTAATACACCATGCCTTAGCCGATTTGTTTATCAGAAACGGCGCCAAATACTACGGCAGCGCCTTTGTTACGCTTACCCATGTGCGCGTAACCCCCGATTTGATGCTGGCACGTATTTACCTGAGCGTATATAACAAACCCGCCAAACACGAGGTAATTGATGCCATTGCCGAAAACGCCCACGCCATACGGCACGACCTTGGCGCGGTCATACGCCACAAGTTGCGCCGAATACCCGAATTAGAGTTTTACCTCGATGACACCTTAGACGAAGCAGAAAAAATTGACCGCCTTTTTGACAAATTGAAAGATGACGATATAAACGGGTAAGCAATACCCAAAAAGATAGGCCGCCTAAAACAGCAGCGCCCGATATGGCACAAATACCGAAAAAATGAATAACTTTGTACCCTGTTATTCAAAAAATCAATTTTGACTTTTGGGCAGGCAACAAACAACAGGCAGCAACAATAAAAAGCAAGTTGAACAAGGTATGGGGTTAGCCAAAACGCACGGCGGGGCAGTATTGGGTGTAGATGCCACCATTATTGAAGTGGAGGTAAACGTAGGCGGCGGACAGTTGCAATACTTTTTGGTGGGTTTGCCCGATGCGGCCATAAAAGAAGGACAGCACCGAATTGAAGCTGCCCTTAAAAACAATGCCTACCCTATGCCGCGCCAAAAGGTGGTTATTAACATGGCGCCGGCCGATATACGCAAAGAAGGGTCGGCTTATGACCTTACGTTGGCCATCGGTATTTTATCGGCCTGCGGGGCACTGTTAGAGCGCGAAGACATAGGGCAGTATGTAATAATGGGCGAGTTGTCGCTCGATGGCAGCCTTCGTCCCATAAAAGGCGCATTGCCCATAGCCATAGAAGCCCGAAAACAACGCTTTAAAGGATTTATACTGCCCAAACAAAACGCCCGCGAAGCCGCCATTGTAAACGACCTGAACGTGTATGGCGTTGAACATATAAATGAAGTAGTGCAGTTTTTCAGAGGCGAAAAAGAACTGAAACCTACCGAAGTAAACACCCGCGATGAATTTTACAACAATCTAAGCACCCTTCAGTTAGATTTTTCCGATGTAAAAGGCCAAAAAAACATAAAACGGGCACTTGAAATTGCGGCTGCGGGTGGGCATAACGTAATTCTCATAGGTCCGCCCGGAGCTGGTAAAACCATGCTGGCCAAGCGCTTGCCCGGCATTTTACCACCACTTACGCTGCAAGAAGCCTTGGAAACCACCAAAATACACTCGGTGGCGGGGGTGCTGCCTGCCGATGCCTCGCTCATTGCCGTGCGCCCGTTTCAGTCGCCACACCATACCATTAGCGATGTGGCGTTGGTAGGCGGCGGCAATATACCGCAGCCCGGTCAAATATCATTGGCGCACAACGGTGTGCTGTTTTTAGATGAACTGCCCGAATTTAAACGCACCGTATTAGAGGTAATGCGCCAACCTATGGAAGAACGCCGCGTAACCATTAGCCGCGCTAAATTTACCGTAGAATACCCTGCCAGTTTTATGCTTATAGCCTCTATGAACCCCTGCCCCTGCGGCTATTACAACCACCCCGAAAAAGAATGCGTATGTGCCCCGGGCGTAGTACAAAAATACCTCAACAAAATTTCGGGGCCGCTGCTCGACCGTATTGACCTGCATGTGGAGGTTACGCCCGTTTCGTTTGATGAACTGAGCAGCGCCGGCGCAGGTGAAAACAGCGCCGAAATACGCGAGCGCGTAGTGGCTGCCCGAAATGTGCAGGAAAACCGCTTTGCCAACGAAAAAAACATTTACAGCAATGCCCAAATGAGTTCTAAAATGGTGCGCGAAGTATGTGCCATAAACCCCGCAGGGCAAAAACTGCTAAAAACCGCTATGGAACGTCTCAACCTTTCGGCACGTGCCTACGACCGCATTCTGAAAGTTGCCCGTACCATTGCCGACCTGGCCGCAAGCCCCGATATTAAAATTGAACACCTGGCCGAAGCCATACAGTTCAGAAGTTTAGACCGCGAAAACTGGGCAGGTTAGAAAAAAAACACTGCCCCGATAAACAAAAAGCAAACCGGCATGTCAAACCCCGTATTCTATTCAACCTTTAAAATAACCGAACTTTATGTACAGAAAAGCAACCCTCCTACGGTATAGCAGCATTTCTTTGCTGGCATGGGCTTTTGTGCTTGCTGCCCTTTTTACCTTTAATGCCTGCGAAGACACTACCACCACTCCCGACAATAACTGCTCCCTAACCATGAACAGTTTCAATGTAACGCCCAAAACTTTTTCGGCAGGCGCAACCCTTAGCGGAACCGTAGTTGTTACCGAAACCTTAAACTTAGACGATTTTACCATTAAAGGACTTACCGATTTTTATCTCTCTACCGATAACACCCTTAGCGGCAGCGATACACAACTTACCGCCTTTGTAGCATCTAACGGACTGGTAGCAAACGGAAACCAAACCACCATAGATTACGATCAAATTGAAATTCCTTTCGGCGTTTCTTCGGGCAGCTATTTTATTTTGGCTCGTATTGATTCTCGTCCCTGCGGCGGCGGAGAAAGTACGCAGGCAGTAACCAAATCTGTTTCGGTTACCATTAACTAATTCCGCTTATTGATAAAAAAATAAAATTATTTTTCAAACAGCCAAAAAGGCGGCCAATTTGGCCGCCTTTTTACATTTACATTCAGTTAATACTTTTACTAAATAAATTCTTCCTGCATACTCAACATTATTGCCTTTTTGCCATCAGAACTTTAAGAAATTTCAATGGTTTTAGTGTCGGCTTTAGGTTCTTCCGCTTTAATTTTTGGCAGCACCACGGTTAAAACACCATTATTATGTGTGGCATTAATACCGTTGGCGTTCACATTATCGGGCAGGGTAAAAGTGCGGCGGAAAGAAGTATAACCAAATTCTTTTCGCAGGTATTTTTTTTCGGCGTCTTCGGTTTTGCTTTCTATTCTCTTTTCGGCAGAAATGGTCAGTTGGTTACCTTCTACATTTACTTTAAAATCACCTTTCTCGGCTCCGGGTACAGCTAACTCAATTTCATAGGCATTGGCGGTTTCAGCAACATTAATACTGCCTGCCTTTCCCGCAAACGTAGGAAAACGGGTATCAAAGAAACTGTCGAAATCAAAATTGAAGAAATCGTCCGTTAATTTGTCAAACATGGTGGGAATGCCGCTTTTTGCGAAAGGATTCCATTTTACGAGTGTCATGGCTGTTTATTTTGTTGGTTAAGAAAAAAGGTTTCGCTCTTTTGTACTTCAAAAGGAATGCCAACCGGAAAAAACTGCAAAAAAGGCTTCAAAAGCGAAAAATAAACCGACACATTGACAGTATGGCGCATTATTAGCAGCCAAAATGACACGAAAAGTTGTCGCAGGTACAAAAAAAAGCCCAACCGATTATGATTGGGCTTCTGGCTATGTTCTTTAGGGTTAAACGCAAACTCTTATTTTTACTATGGCTTTGTTTTTTGGGCATCAACTACGGTGTGTTTGACACAAACCACCCATTTGGGTTTAACGGTTTACTCAAAAAAAAACATTTTTTTTCTGCCCGGCCGTATTTTTTTTGAACCCGCCATATTTTTTGTTATTTTTGTGCCTGACCAATGGCGCTTTGCTTTACTGCCAGTTCTTTGAACAAAGCGAGAGTGAGAAAAGGGCATAAGAACCCGTAGTGAGTGTGAATATACACCCAAAAGGTGTATGGTGTGGTGTACGTGCAGTATGTTCTTTTCGCTGAAGGCTATTCTCTCCTTCATTGTTAAACTCTGAGCAAAACATGACTTTTAAACACCTTTTATATACAATATTTTTTTTAATTAATTTATTCGCCCTTAAAAATCAAGAACTTACCGCCTGCGCATATATACCAGAACCAAACAGAAACAGCATTACCTTTTTTAACCCCGACATCGTAACAGATACTACCTATCGTGCCTGTTATGTAGATGCAGGTTATTACATGCCTGATGAGTATGCTTCGTCCGAAATGCGCTACCGGTATAATTTACTTGAATGGCAACAATATTTTAACAGCACTAAGCCGCCCGGTTTGCAGCAGGTGGCCGAGGTAATTTATGATATTAGCGCCGAAGCGCTCCAAAAGGATGCGCTCAACCCAATTTTACAGGGCAGTAAACCGGGCAAACTCATTGAGAGCAATGCGCTGCTGCGTTTGCTATATAACCGCAAAGACGCCGAAACGCTGACCTATCTGATATATGCCAAGCAATGCGAACCTTTTGTGCAGCATATTTGGGATTATTGGGACGACCCCGGGCGCGATACGCTCAAAATGCAACGTCTTATTGAAGAAGGAGTACGCCATTATGCGGCGGTAAAACCGGCATATCTTAAACTCCGCTATGCCTTTCAAATAGTGCGCTTAGCCCATTATTCCGAAAAATATAGTGATTGCACTTTATACTATGACCGCCTTGTAACGCCCCTGCTCCAACCCGATAATTCTTTTATTAATAAAAGTGTTGTTTTGGGGTGGACTATGGCACTGAAAGCGGGCGCCTTGTTGCGTACCAATAAACCGGCAGAAGCCATGTACCTGTTTTCGGCAGTTTTTAACAATTTTGCCGACAGCCGGAAAATTGCTATTCAAAATTTTAACTATGGCAACGAAACTTTGTGGCAGCAAATGCTGCAATTTACCAAAACCCCGGCCGAAAAAGCGGCTTTATGGGCACTGCGCTCCATGCAAGACAATGCCTTAGATATTGCGCCATTGGAACAAATTTATGCATTGGCTCCGGAATCAACACTTGCAGAGGTAATGCTCATAAGAGAAATAAATAAAACCGAACGTTTTTTGCTTACGCCTTTTCTTACAGATACCATTGTTGTGGAAACTAATGCAGCCAAACCCGATGTAGAAGTAAATCAAAAAAACATTAAAGAAAAAGGCATTTGGCATAAAATTAAAAGCTTTTTTGCAAAAATATGGAATTCAATTAAAAAATTATTCAATTGGAGTGAAGCCAAAAAAGAAAACCGGACAGTTGGCGGTTTAAGCAACCATCTATACATTGAAAATTTAAAAATAATTTCGGAGAAGGCCGCAGCAGGTAAAAAAGTACGCAATGCAGATTTGTGGTACACTGCCGCCGCTTACTTAGCTTATTTGCAGCAAAACTACCGGCAGTGCTATGGTTTTTTAAACCACGTGAGCGGAGCCGACAAAAAAGTGCAGGCACAGGCAAACCTCATTTATGCGCTTGCAAGAGTTGATGAGGCAGGCACCCTTACAGCCGAAACAGAGGGGCTGTTTGCCGAAGCCTTAAAAAACCTGCCCCGCCCGCAATATGAGTACAACAATTACGGCATTTTTTCGAGGGTGCTGGCACGGCTTGCCCAAAATTACCTGAAAAACGGCAATGTACCCCGCGCCTTTTTATGCCTTGACAAAGCTATGGAAACAAGTGCTGCCAATGCGCTTCTTGATTTTTACGCTTCGGAAAAAGACCTCAACGAGTTGCAAAATTTGCTAAATACACCGCGTAAAACCGGCTTTGATACATTGCTGCTCAATAACAGCCGTTGTACACCCGCTTTTGTGGCAGATGTGCTGGGAACAAAGCTAATGCGCAAACTACAGTATGCCGAAGCGTTGCAAGAGTTTGAAAAAATTCCAAACGATTACTGGCTGAAAGATTCGCTGCATTATTTTGCAAATGCCAACTATATTTACTTTACCTGTAACTTTAACGGATTGGGCGTTTCTGACAGTTGCAATAAAACCGGCTTTGCCCGAAAAGTGGTTGAATTGCAGGAGGCCGCTAAACAAAACCCACAAACAGCCGATGTGTATTACAGGCAACTGGCCGATGGCTTTTTTGCTACTCCATATTGGGGGTATAACGGCGCTTTATGGCATGGTTCTCTGGTAGCCTCGCTCAACTATTACTATGATTATATGCCGGGAGCCTACCCACTTAATCTGCCCAAATTTGCCAAAAACCTGTATGAAGCCCAACAATTGTTTCTGGAAGAATATGGCACCAGAAAAGTGGCGATTGCCTATTACCAAAAAGTAATTGAAACCACCAAAGACCCCGAACTTGCTGCTTCATCGGCTTACATGGCACTGCTGGCACAGCAGGAGCCGCTGTCGTCGCTGCATGAGGGCAACTACAAAGACCGGAAATTTCAGAAATTGCTCAAAGAAAAATATTCGGGCACCGATTTTTACCATGCCATGGTACAAACCTGCCCGGGAATAGGAGAATATTAGCGTTGCTCCAATAGGCGGTAAATATCGGGATAATTGCGCCCAAGTCCGTTGTAATCCAAGCCATACCCTACCACAAACTTGTTTTCAATTTTCATGCCTATATAATCAATATGGAGAGAGGGGTATAGCAAGGCATCGGGTTTATGCAAAAGACAGGCCACTTTTATTGCAGATGGTTTATATTCATGAAGCAGCGGTATCAACTGGGCTATGGTAAATCCGGTGTCTATAATATCTTCAATCAAAATAATTGGTTTATTGCGTAGGTATGCGGGGTTTAAGTGCAACTGAATGTTGAGTTTTCCGGTAGATTGTATTCCTTCATAAGAAGTTGCCTTTATAAACGATATCTCGCAATCGGTATTTATGGCGCGTATAAGGTCGGCGGCAAAAATAAAAGCTCCGTTTAATACGGGCATTAACACGGGCTGTTGTCCTTTAAAATCGGCGGTAATGCAGTTGGCAATGCGTTTTACGGCATGTTGTATTCGGCGTCTGGAAATAAACGGTTCAAAACGTTTGTCGTGTATCTGTATCAATGTATATGGTTTTCTTTGTGGCAAAGATACGCAAAAACACTACAGGTGGCAAGGCATGGGGTTGTAATTTAATCGGCAATAATTTTCAGTTTTTGGCCGGTTAAAATGCTGTCTGATTTGAGTTTGTTAACCCGTTTAATGGTATCTACACTGGTGTTAAACCGTTGGGCAAGCGAAAACAGGGTGTCGCCGGTTTTTACCACATAACTTAGTTTGGAACCGGCTTCCTGCAGGCGGGCTTCATTGGTTTGGGCAGCGCTGTTTTTGCTTTTTTTACCGCGCAGGTACACCGTTTGTCCTGCCGAAAGCGGTTGGCTTTTGTTTAGTCCGTTCCGTTTATAGAGGCTGTTGAGTTTAATTCCATATAAATGGGCGATAGACTCCAGTGTTTCGTTGGGCGCTGCAACATGCCGGCTAAATTCCGATGATGGTTTTCTTTTGGGCTGCTGCAGGTACACTATGGTATTTGCCCGTATGGTATCTGTTGCACCAAAGCCGTTGAACTTGCTTAGTTTTTCGGGGCTTATGTTATAGGCCAGTTGCACCTGTTTTGGTGTAACATCACAATCAAAAAACACTGTTCTAAGCCCGTTATAACTCATGGGTGTGGCAATAATTTGCTCGTTGCAATTGCAATTGCTGCCGGTGGCCATTTGGTCTAAGGTAAACAACCGATAATCGTTAATAAGGCTGGTTATTTGGTTGGCATAGGTGGGTTCGGTAGCGTAGCCGGCTTCTTTTAGTCCTTTTGCCCATTGGGTAAAATCTGTGGTTTGCAGTTTAAAGAGGGAGCTGTACCGCTGGCTGTTGGTTAAAAAATTGGAGTGGTCTATATAAGAGGCATAAGCGCTTTTATATTTCCTGAAACACTCTTCCTCTTCGTCGTCGCGGGCAAGAATTCGCATACCCTTCCAGCCTTTATGACATTTAATACCAAAATGGTTGCGCGCTTTTACGGCCAAGTAGCTGTTCCCAAAACGCGATTCAATAATTCCCTGCGCCATAATAATGCTGGCCGGAATTTGGGTGCGTTTCATTTCTGAAATAGCAATGCCTTTATAGAGGTCAATGTATTCGGCAATGGTTATAGGTTTGTGTTTGCGTTCAACAATGGGTTGTGCGTTGGCGGGTTGCAGCAACAGCAACAACAAAAAGGGCAGTAAAAGCAAACCCGTTGGAAGGCGGTAAGTACAGCTTTTTTGCGGGCAGGGTATCATATTTAAAATGGTTATTGTTTTTTTCCGATTAGTTTGGGCAGTTGTAACCCATTGCTGCGCAGGTTTATTTTTTCGCCCGGTTTGGGTTGTTTGCCGTCAGCTAAGTTGTTGCGCGCATACAGTGCCTGCAACGAAATGCCATACAACTGGGCAATATGCCACATGGTTTCGTTTTCTGCCACGGTATGGTATTTTTCTCCTTTGTCGGTTTTGTTTTTTTTTGCTTGGAGAAAGATATGCGTTTGCGCCGGTATAAAGACATTGCTTTTCATATCGTTAAATTGCAATACCTCCTGTGTGGTAAGGCGGTAGGTTTGGGCAATTTGCGAAGGCAACACTTCATAGACATAGCTTACTGCCGGTGTGGCATTAATATTATAGGTTTTTTGTTTGGGCAACATCATGTTTTCGTTGCTCATGTCGGGTTTGTAGGTAATTTTTGTTTTCCGGGGCATCGCATCGGCTTTTTCCTTGTTTGCCGAGGCGGTGGCTCTTTGCGATGTTTCGGGCTTTGTATTGTAAAAAGCGATGGTTGGCACAGCGGCTGCGGCGCCGTTATAGTTACCCGATGTTTTACCTGCCGGCTGCGGCGGTGTTTCCTTTACCGGCTGCGCTGCTGCAACTGTCTGGCTTGCCGAGGGTTGCGCGCGGTTTGCAGAGGCAGGCGGCACAAATGCAGTAGCGGGTGTTTGGGGTTTTTGACCCGATGTATATAAATTGGGGTTAAAAAACGGGTTTAACTGCCGCCCGGTGCCTTTTATTTCTACAGTAGGTATTTTAGCTTTGTTGCTGCTGCTGTTTTGCAAATTACCTTTAAAAAGTGGTTTAAAACCGGGTTGTATGCGCTCTGCCTGTACCGATATGGCCGGCGCCCCTTTAAGGCACTTCAGTTCCATATCCTTAGGCCTTAGGTTAACCGATTGTGTTAGCAAATTATCTATTGTTTTAAGATCTTTGGCAGGGGTAAAATCCATAAACCCGCCGGCATTTTGCATGGGTACGGCCGGTAAAATGGCGCCCAGGTCTTCGTTTTGGGTAAAGGGTGGCTCCAGTACAACCCATTCACCTTTACCGTTTAAGCAAATATTATCAGCATATACAACAGGGTTGGCGGGTGTATTGTCGTATTGGTATAAGGCATAGGTTTTTATAATGTTAATTATTTTTTGGGTGTATTGTTCATTGGTGGCATAACCGGCTTTTTTCAGTCCGTCAGCCCAGCCCTCATAGTCGCCCGGCGGAAGGGCAAACAAAAAAGCATACCGCTCTCTCGACATTAAAAAGTCGGAATGGTCTTTATAAGAATCGTAAACATTTGGGTATTTCCTGAAACACTCATCAAGCGAATCATCGGTATAGTAAATGGTTTCGCCCATCCAATCCGATTTACATTTTATCCCAAAATGATTGTTTCCTTTCATGGCCAAATCGCTTTGCCCGAAATTAGACTCAAACATGCCCTGCGCCAGCTTAATGCTTGCAGGTATGCCGGTTCGCTGCATTTCTAAAACGGCCAGGTCTTTGTACTGTTCTATATAACTTGCAGCAACTATATTTGCATTGCCGGGTTCGGGCAACAACATGCCGGCGTGTGCAAAATTTGCAAACAGCAGCGCAATTAAAAGAGTAGCGGGCTTGTACATACTTTGAGGTGTTTTCAGAACAAATGATGGTTAACGGTGTGCAAGGTTTCAAAAACTGTTCCCATTACCTTAAAAACAGACCCGCCTGTAAACGGAAAAGGAAAAAACACGCTGTTTTATTAAAAATAACTTTTTACACTATTATTTTTCATCCTAAAAATCAATTATTTATAAATTAAAAACAGCATAACGCAATAAATTTGGACAGTAATTCTTGACTATCATTTTTTCTTTGCTCTGTTTATATTTTTGCGCCATACACTAAATTTAACCGTATGCAACTGCTTTCTAAAATGTACGATGTCGTTTTATTTTTGCCATGCAACAATAAAAAAAGCCTCCTTTTTACAAGGAGGCTACACCCTTACTAATCCCTCTATTAAGAGAACATTTATTAATTTAAAAGCACCATTTAGCGCTTAACCATTAACAGGTTTTTAGTTAATCATTATTTTATGCGAAACGGCATTTTGGCTTGTTTTTACCATGATCATATACATGCCCGATGGCAGGTTGTTGCGTTCAAACAGAATGTTTTGAGTACCGCCGTTCATTGTTTCGTTGGCCAATATGCGAACAAGGCGTCCGTTCAGGTCATATACACCTACCTCTACCCGGCTGTTTCCGGCAAGTTCAAACTGAATGTTGGTATTGGCGTTAAACGGGTTTGGCATATTGGTAAGCGAACCAACCAAATGCACGGCAGCATTGGAAACCGGGTTATTTCCGGCAATGCTGCGCGCATTTTCTGTTGCAGCGGCGGGTTGCTGTATGAGGTTTGTTTGGTTGGGTAAAGCCTCCTCGGTTTCGGTTTTGTGTTTAATATCAAATACATATAGTTTGCCTTCAAAGGTTTCACTACACCCTTCGGGGTTTGAAATAGTGAGCGAAAAGGTGTAGCGGCCTGCATTGGTGAAGGTGTGTTTGGGGCTAAGTTCATTGGAAACTGTGCCGTCGCTAAACTGCCATCGTGCTGTTTGGTAATTACCTGCCGATTTATTGGTGAAACTTACAGTTAACCCTTTGGTCTGGTAAGAAAAGCGGGGTTGTAAATTACAACTTGCTTTTGACGAAAGACTTAAAAAAAGTAGGCAAACTATGAATAACCCAATTCTCATTTTGTGCAAGCTCTGTTAAACGGTATATTATCTTGTTCTGTTGGAGTGTACGGCAGTTGAAAGTGCAAGGTTACAGAAAAGACAAAATTTTAGTCATAAAATTGTAATAGCAGCCAACAACAGGCAGGGTAGCCTGTTGGGATTGTAAAAATTGTCAAACAATTATTGTATAAAAGAGCTTTTTACTTCTCTCAGCCTTCTTTCCTGCTGCGTTTGGTCATTCGCCATGAAGGGAATAGGGGTAAAAATGAGGTGGGCAGTTTGAAATGCTTGGTTTATAAGGGTTGGTAAACAAAATGCAGCATTTGTTTACAAGCATAAGTTATACTTTCTGTTTGAAAATTGGTCTGTTCAAATTCCGGCAAGGCGTTAACGACTGTTTATACCGGGTACTACCAATATTACGGCACTATGTAACTTTGCCATTATCAGGTGTCTTGCTCATATTCAAGGAAATTTCCTTTAGCATGCGTTTTCGGACAGGCGGATTTTAGTTGACTGTTAAGGGATTGGGGAAAGGTTGTGCACTATGACACCGCATACACCACTCAAGCATAGTAGCCGGCAACAACATACCTATATACCCGAAATGTATTTTGAGGTTGATAGAATACCCGCGTCAACAAAGCAAGCAGAAATGTACCATTACAAAGTTTAGCCTTGCTCAAGCCGCCAATGGCTGGAGGGTATTATACCGGCAAAATACGGCGGCTAAGCAACAGTAGCCGGTTTGGCATTGGCGCTTACTGCGTGGCGGCTCTTATTTGTTCTAACTGTTGTGCTTCGCTCCATGCATTAAAGCCGGTATGCGTTTGAACAGCCTTGCCGTTGCTGTTTAGGAGCAAGGTATGAGGTATTTCAAAAATGCCCAGCCATTTAATGCTGTTTTTTACCTTGTAATAGGTTATGCCATCGGGGTTTTGGCGGCAGTAGGCTTGTATAACGGGCAGCGGCTCATCTGAAAGGCAAACAAAGCGTATGCCTTCGGGTTCTAAAACTTGCCTCGCTTTTTCTAACTGGGGTTTTTCCTGCCGGCAGGGGCCGCACCAGCTTGCCCAAAAATTTACCACTGCCGGCGTGCCCTTCAGGTAAGAGAGCGATACTTCTTTGCCCTCCATGTCTAAAACGGTGAGGTTGTAAATTTGATTGCCTCGTTTTGCGCAGCCCGAACTTGCAAGCAGGCAGGCCAGCAGTAAAAACATTAGGGCGCCGTATTGTCTTGATAATTGATTGGGGTGGGTAAATGGCATTACTCCAGTACTTTAATAAAAAAAACAAATTCTTCGAGCATTTTTACTTGCTGCGTAAGGTCTTTGCCTGCAAGTTCGCTGCTCTCTGGCATAACAATTTTTTCGGGAAGCAGTTCAATGAGGTTCAGTACATTTCGGGTTTTTATGGCATAGGTAGCGCTTTCGGCCTGCGAGTGCTTGGCTTTTATAATGCTAATTAGGTTACCTTTCATATCAAACAAAGGGCCGCCGCTGTTGCCCGGGTGTACGGGTACAGTTACCTGATAGGTAGAAACATCGCCTTTAAATCCTTTTTGCGCACTGATAACGCCATCGGTAAGTTTAAGGCTTTCGCCCATAGTGGCGGCAAGCGGGTAGCCGAGGGTATATACTTTTTCGCCCACCTCCGATACTATTGTTTTAATGGTATAAGGTATGGGCGGAAGGGTTTTAAAGCTCCAGTCGTCAATTTTTAAGATGGCCAGGTCGTTAATTTCGTCGTTTATCATTACCACAGCGCGGTACACCATGCGCTGCCCGCCGCGCGTGCCTTGTACTTCTATAAGGTTGCCACCCTCAATTACGTGGTTGTTGGTAACAATATAACCATCGGGCGAAATGGCAATGCCGCTTCCGGTGGCCAATATGCGCCGTTGCGGGTCTTGGCGGGGGTATTGCTTGTAGTATTTGTAAACGGTTTCGTCTTCATTGGCAAAGTTAAAATAAAGCATGTTCGATTGGTCAACCGACAGATATACTTCGGCATCGGGTTGTTTGTTGGGTTTGTACCAGTTTACGTTAAAAAAATTGAGGGTGCCGGTGGAAAAAATCTGCCCTATCAGTTCGCCGGCTTTCCAGTCGTTGTAATTGGTAGCGCCACTCAGGTAAATGGCATCGTAATTGCCCGATGTCTGGTTTCTTACTATGGCAATGCGGTATTTGGTTTTGTTGGGTGCGCCCACAATTACCTTTTCGTAAATACCCTCCAATTTATCTTCATACCGCACCGACAGGTATTTTTTAAGGGTATCTTCATTCCATGCGGTGGCATGTACGGGCAGTTTCAGGCGTTTTTGAGAGTTGTAGGTAAAGGTGGTATCTGTAAAGCCTTTCCAAACAGTATAGAGTTTATCTAACAAAAAAGGGTCGTTAAACAAGGTATCGGGTGAGGTATATCGGTAATAAGCATCGAGGCAGGTGGTAAACTCCATGAGGTGGTTTACAAAAAACTGTTTTTTTACCACTTCCATCTGTATTTTTACCCTTGCTATATCGCATAAGGAGGGTACGGTATCGTGCAGGGCATTTTTTTCGGCAGTGGTAAGGGCAACGGTTTTAAAGCCCATGTTTTTAAGATAGCCTGCAAAATGATTTAGCAATATACTGCCTTCGTTGTCTATTTGTTTTTGGGTTTCGGGGGTTAGCAACACCTCGGCATATTTGGTTCCCTGTATAAAATCGGTAAAGGTAAGGGTGGTATCAGATTGGGTTAGTTTTCCGCCGTTGTTTTGCGCTAAAAGGCATTGTACTGCCAGGGCAGCCATGAGCGTCAGAAAGAATAGATGTTTTTTATTAATCTTCATTTTAGATGCAATTTTGGTATGATGTGGAGCAATTTTGGCGGGTTTGGCTTTGGGTTTTTATGCGGACGGCAAACATACAACCACAAATAACGCACAAAAGTGCCTTACTGTTATACGGCAAGTGTGCAAACTCCTTTGTTGGTATGGCAGAGTAGCGGGGTTTTATGACCTGCGCAGTTTGCCGGAGTTAACCGGGCATGGCGGGTTGTGCTACTGTGTTTGGGCAATTACCTCTTTAAGGCGGGCTTCCATCCGGCTTTGCCTAACCTGTTTTTCCAATACGTAGGGGGGGGCGCTGCGCTCTTTGCAGTCGTTGAGTTTACAGCGTTCGCAGGTGGCGCTAACCAACACTACCGGCACATTCATATCGTTCCAAAAGCGCACTTTGTTCATAAAATCTTTGTTAATTAAAAACCCTATGGTAACACTGCTGATGGCACTTTGGGTAGCATGAGGATTGCGGGCAATGGAAATGCAAAAATATTCTTTACCCGATGAAAGGTACAACGCCCGTTGTGCTTTTACGACCAAATCGGCAGGCGGGTTGCCGTTTTGTGAGTGCTTGTTCAGTTCGGTAAGAATAGCCACGCCTACCCAGCGGCGGCAATAGTGTTCGTTAATTTCGTTGCTGTGCGGATTGTGTAAATTGGGCAGGTGTAGTTCTTTGGTAACATCAAAATGTTCCGATGTTTTATCATAGCTCATTCTCATAAAAAACAATTCGTTTAGCCCCAAAAACCGGGGGGCAATGCTGGTGAGCCTATATAAAAAGGTATCGGTAGAAACGTTGTATTGCTCAATGAGTTGCAGCAGCACCGCACCGCTCCAGGTTTCGGAGGCAATAAAGTTTTTAAAGTCTTGCTGAATGCGGGTCCGATTTAAAAAAAGCGCTCCGGCAAAGTACGAAGCCTTAAAATTATTGAGTACCTGCTCAAAAGTTTCGGCGCGCACCCACGATTGGGTGTTGCTGCGCTCGGTTAAATGCAGGTAGTTGTAGCCAATTTCCTTTGCCAGTTGAAAGGCCGCCTGAGCTTCGGTAAGATGCAGGTTGAGCAGCAGTTTGTTGCCGCTTTTTTTCTGCACAAACACCGAGCGTATGTCTTGCAATTCGGTGTACTTACCCAATTGGGCTTCGTCTATCTGGTAATTGTATTGCCCTTTCAGCAGTTCTTTCAGCCGTTCAACGGGAATGGGTGCATGGGTAACGGGCAGTCCAAACTCGGTGGTAAAACGCTCTGCGGCTTCTTCCAGCTCTTCAAAATAGTTGTCGTGCAACTCCTGATAAGAGCGCAACGTAGCGTGCAAAAACAACTCAACCCGCATTTCGTAGTTTCGGGCAATGCTAATGAGTGTGCTGATAAAGGCGCTAACTTTTATGGGAGCATTTGAAATTATTTCTACCAGATTTTCAAGGTTTACCCCAAAAACATCTAAAGGCAACTCGTTCAGAATTTCTGAGTTGAGTAACTCATTTACAGGCGCCAGCGTTTTGCCTAATTTTAGCGATACCATTTCGTCATAGGGCACTTCCAAGGCGTGGGCAAGAGCCACTATTTTTTCCGATTTGGGGTATTTTTTGCCCTTCTCTATTTCATTAAGGTAAGATACCGATATGCCGCATACTTCGGCTAATTCTTTGAGCGACAAGTTGCGGTCGTGCCGCAGTTGTTTCAGTTTTAACCCGAAAATTAACCGCACTTTTTGGTCGCTTAACATGGTGGTACAGAAGATTTAAAGTATGAACAGGTGTTTTTTGCGGCAGTAAGCCCAAACCGGCAGGCAACCGAAACTCCGAAAATGCCTTTTCTTACCACAAAGTAAGCACCTGATTGCCGAAAAAACCACAAAATGAAAAAAAACAAAAAAAAATTTGCCTTTTAGCGTAATTTCGCTTGGAA
>NBMY01000151.1 GCA_002212985.1 Sphingobacteriales bacterium TSM_CSS | reverse complement strand
AAAGCGAGCAAGATATGGCCCTGCTGGAAAAAATGCAGCGGAAGTATAATTGAAGCCGTCGCCACAACTTCAAAAAGGTTGAATATGCCTGTAAGGCAGTAAACCAACATCGGAAAATACTGTTTTACCCGACTAAAGGCAGTATTCGGTTTTTATCAGCCGGTGCGGGCTAAAGTTGCCCGTTATTCATCGCCCAAATAACCAGATGTAGCGCCGGTATTTCCACCTGTTATGTGTACATAACCTTCGTAGTGTGCAGTGCAGCCGGTGGCGGTATTTTCAATGATGAGGTTAAAGAAATAATCTCCCGTTTTGGTATAAGTGTGCATCGGGTTGTTTTCTTCCGAAAAACTGCCATCGCCAAAACTCCAGAAAACGCGGTCAAAATTACCGTCCGATTGGTTGGTAAAGGTAACCGTTTTACCTTCTACCGCATACTCAAAAGCGGGCAAAAGTTGCAGGGCGCTGCAATCGGGCGTTGTTGCGGGTGTTGGCAAAATAACCTCTTCTACCGTAGCGCCGGTAAGAATGTTTACCGTATAATCTTCGGTTTCGCCGTAGCTGTATGCGCCACAGGGCCCTGCAGGGTTTTTAAACCGCATAGCCACGCGCATTCTGGTTGTTCCGCCTGCTGCAGAAGCCGGAACCGTTAAAGTTGCGGTTAGTGCACTGTTGGAGGCGCTGCCCGGGTCTAACAACAGTTCGCCTGTGTCTTCAAAATCACCGTCGGCATTTAAGTCAATCCATACCCGCCAATATTCGTTGTATGCCTGTGCGGCAAAACCGGGTGTAAGGGTAATGGGGTAAGCCGTGCCGGCAATAAGGTCGGCAGAAAGGGTGGTAAAATCGGCATAGCCACCGTTGCTGCCTGTTATGTTGTTCAAATCGCCTATCTGTACGCCGGCAATCCACTCGTGGGTGGCGTTGTTACCCTGCAGGTTACAATAGGTAAGCGAAATGCTACCCGTTCCTGACGGTGGCGCGGTACAAAGGGTTATAAAGTTGGCAACCTCCGAAAACGCCCCCGAACTGCTGCTGCTACACACCGCTTTTACCTTAAAACTGTAGTTGGTGCAGGCAAGCAACCCATAAAGCACATAGCTGTTGGTAGCCGCGCTAAGGGTTTGCCATGCACCGCCGGCAACTGCATACTGCAACTCGTAGGAAGGTGCGCCGCTTACGGCAGCCCAGGTAAGAGTGGCCTGCGTTTGGGTAATACCGGTTGTGCCGGGGGTGGTTGGGGTGGCACATGCGCCGGTAGCAGGCAAGGTGGTAAAGGTAGCAATGGTACTGTAGCTGCTGTTGCCGCTGCTACAGGTGGTTCTGGCCTGGTATTCGTATATGCTGTTGGCTGTTAGCCCTGTAATGGTTTTAGATGCCGAAACACCCGCCGATGTTACAGACCAGGAAGAAATGCCTGACTTTCGGTAGCGCAGAGTATAGCCCGATGCGCCCGAGACAGGTATCCAGCTAAGGGTGGCCGAGGTGACGGTAATGCCCGATGCGGCAAGTCCGGCAGGAACACTGCAAGGGCCACCGGCGGGCAAGGTGTTAAAGGTGTAAGAACCCGAAAATGCACTGCTGCAATTGGCCTTTACCTGAAACTCATAACTGCTGCCTGCCTGCAGCGCCGAAACTACCATATTAACCGCAGCGGTGTTTACCTCTGTCCAAGAGCTTTGCGTGGTTAACTTATACCTTACCGTATAGGCAGCAGCGCCCGGAACGGCTGACCATGAGCAGGTGGCGCCGGAAGTACTGATATTGGTTGCATTTAACCCCGATGGTACAGCGCAGTTAACGGCGGCAGTGGTAAAGGCAATAGCAGCCGAATAAGAACTGCTGCTGTTGGAGGTACAAATAGTTTTTACCTTTACTTCATATACTGTTTCGGCAAGCAGGCCGCTGAGCGGTATGGAGGCAGTGGCAGCGCCTATGTTTGTCCACGCCGAATTGGTTTGTTTGCGGTAGCGCACCGTGTAGGCAATGGCGCCGGGCTGACCTTCCCATGTTATCTGTGTACTGTTGGCGGTAATGTTTGAAGCAGCCAATCCGGCCGGCATACTACATCCGCTAATGGTGGTAAAATAGTAGGTAGCTGTGTAATTACCGGCGTTGTTGCCGCCGCAAAGGGTTCTTATCTGGTATTCGTAGGAAGTACCCGGCGCCAAGCCTGCAAGAGACTGGCTGTTGGCTGCCGCCGAAGCGGTAAGCCATGAGGTTGCGCCCTGCTGGCGATAGCGTATTTCATACGATGCGGCGCCGGATACATTGCTCCAGTTTATGTTTACAGAAGTGTTGGTAATGCCCGATGCGGAAATGCCGGCAGGCACATCGCACGGTGGCAGGGCTGTGGTAAAGGTACCCGTAGATGAGTAACCCGATGAGAGATTGTTTCCGCAATTGGTGGCAATGCGGTATTGGTAAACGCTGCCGCTGGCAAGACCGGTAATGGTATAGGGCAGGTTGGTATTGCCTATGTTGGCAATGGTTTGCCACATGGTTTGCGTACTAAGGCGATATTGCAGGGTATAAAGGGCAGAAAAAGGCGCATCGGGTACCGACCAATTGAGCGTGGCACTGTTGTGCGTAACCTCTTGTGTGGTTGCATTTTGCGGAGCATTGCACTGGGTTACAGCCATCGGGTTTATTTGCACGGTATAGTCTTCCACCTCGCCATACTGAAAATTGGTGCAGGGCAAGGGTAATGCTACATCGTTATTGCCCAGCCATTTCATGGCAACCCGCATACGCGTAGCGCCGGCAAGAGCTGTGGCCGGTACGCTCAGGTTGCCGTTTACCGTACCGGCCGATAAAACGCCGGGGTCAAATGCCAATTCTCCTGTATCGTTAAAATCGCCGTCCTGGTTGTAATCAATCCACACGCGCCAGTATTCGTTAAAGGCGCTGCCGCTAAAACCCGGAGTAAGCAACAGTGCATAAGCGCTGCCCATGGTAAGGTTGGTGTTGATGCAGGTATTATCCTCATATCCTAAACTGCCCTGTGAGTTGTGCAACAAGGTATTAATTGCTACTTGCGCAATCCACTCTGTTGCGCAACTGTTTGCAGTGGCCGAGCAGTAACTTACATTAGTGGAAATGCCGGTGCCAAAATTGCCTGAGGCCGAAAATTCGGTGGGCTGACTGCCATTGCAAACGCTCCTTACCTGAAATTCGTAAGTAGTGCAGGAAGATAAACCGGTAAGGTTGTAAGTATTACCCGATGTAGTCACGGTTGTCCAATCGGCAATATTAGAGGGTTTGTACCGCAAAGAGTAAGCATTTGCATTGGGCACTATTCCCCATGTGAGGGTGGCGCCGGTTCCGGTAATGGCTATGGCCTGCAAATTATATGGAACCATACATCCTGCATTTGGTGCGGCACATTGTACGGCAGCCTGGGCGTTAATTAACCCCGCACCCAGTTTTCCGGTAAAACCCGGGTTCAGCGTATTAATATTGATAGCCGAGTTGTACAGGCATTGCAACACCTGTGCAGGGGTAAGATTTGGGTTGCCCGATAGCATTAAGGCACACAAACCCGATACCAATGGCGCTGCCATAGAAGTGCCGCTTTTAATGCCATAGGCATTGTTAGCGCTTGCTAATGAACTTTTTATCATTGAACCGGGAGCGGTAATGTCTATCCACGTGCCATAGTTAGAGTAACTTGCTTTTATGCCATTGTTTTCGCAGGCGGCAACGGCAATAACCGGCCCGTAAGCGGCGGGGTACAGTGGCTGGTCTGAGTTGGAATTGCCTGCTGCCGCAACAATTACAATGCCTTGGTTTACGGCATAGGTGACCAAATTTTCATATACACTGGAGTAAGCGGTACTACCCCACGAAATGCTGATAATATCGGCATTTTTTTGTATGGCATATTCCACGCCTTGCCAGCCGTGGGTTATAATGGAAGAATTGTTGGTATTGTTTGCCGTTGCTTTAAGGGGCATTATTTTTACTCCGCTGCCCAAAGAGGCTAACCCAAGGTTATTGTTGGTGGCTGCGCCGGCAATACCCGCACAGTGCGTACCATGCGAAAAAGAGGCAGCCGTGGCCGTAGCAGGCGGGTTGGGGTCTTTATCGTTATCGGCAAAATCCCAGCCGTTGTAGTCGTCAATTAAACCGTTGGCATCGTCGTCTAAGCCATTATTGGGTATTTCGGCATTGTTGGCCCAAATACAGGGAGCCAGGTCTTCGTGCGTAATTTTTACCGCATCATCGCAAACCGCCACAACAATACTGCTTAACCCCAGTGTAATATCCCACGCAGCGTAGGCATTAATGAGGTTGAGGTGTGCCTGCTCGCCATTATCTTCCAACGGGTCGTTAGGATTATACAATAGGCGGTCAAGCGGTACGCGCTCTGCAAATTCCACTTCAGGCAGGTTGTTCAGTTCGCGCCAAAGCAAGTTGGTTTTACCCGTTTGGGTAAACTGTATTTTGTAGGTATTGTTAAAAAACGAAGTTTGCAACAAGGTAAAGGGTTTGCTTACCTCCACAATGCCAAAACTGCCTATAAGCCTGCCCAAAACGGGGTAATCATCTTTTACTGTTTCGCCCCGTTTAACAACAGGCAATTGCAAGTGCGCATTATCCTTTAGTTTTATAAACAACTCTCCTTCAACATACTCCGCATTGGGTGTTTGCTCAAACATGGCTGTTTGTGCCAGAAGCATTGTTGTCTGTACTATCAACAATAAGAAAAACGACAAAACATATTTCATTCTCTACAACTTTTTACTCTGGTAAAAGCGCATTGCCAACCATAAATACGGCGTAAAACGGCTGCATAAAGCCGGTTGTACCGTTTTATGGTTATTGGAGTGTACGTATAAAAGGGTAAAAAGTTTATGTATTGGCACAATTAACCGGCAGAACCACGCCTTTATACAAGTGTTTGCACATAACATTTTAGCGTTTACAACCTGCAACCCTTATACATAAAGAATTACACCGCCGGATAGCAAAAAATATTATGCCCAATTCCGTATCCCCTCTATCCTTGCCGGTAAAGACGCACGGCCGTGCGTCTCTGCACCACTAACTTGCGGGCATTTGCCACTCTTTTACGCCACACTTTGTTATGCGGTTTGTTATTTTGGTTCTATGCGGCAAAGGGCGTAGGTTATTTGGGTGCGGGGTTCGGTAAAGCTATACAGCACGGGCAGTTGTAGTTCGGCGGCAAAATGGGCATCGGCTATGTAAAACTTACCCGGTTCGGGCGTTGGGTTGTATTGCACAATATGCCCGGTGGCACGGGTAAGGTAATACGAAATGCGAAACAACAAAGGCGGCGGCTGCATTATATTGGTTTCTACCAATGGTTTACCGCCTATTGCAAAGGTTTTCACATGCAGGTTTTGCGCATGTCCGGCAAGGTAAATGGGTTGGCGGTTGGTAATTTCCAGTATTTTGTTTAATTGAGGCAAAGCTGCATCGGCGGTAAAAACCGGTATTTGCAACGGTATAATGGTTGCATTAAATTCCATGCGCAGCAAAACGGTACAAAGCGCCAACAGCAGCATGTTGTTGTATTTTTTTTGCCTCCAAACTACCCATACTGCCACAAATAACAAGGTAAAAACCAGCGCTTTGAGCAGAATATAAGGCACCTGTTGTGTTTGCGGCAACACCACCGTAGCAGCCGAAGCCAATGCCACCAACCCCGCTACTGCGCCGGTAAGGTAGTGTACCATCCTTTCCGTTTTGGGCATAAGGCTGCCAATATGTACCCAAGCATAGGCAAGCAAGGTAAAGAAAAAGGGCAGAAACATGTACAAATATCGATCTTTGGTGCCGGGCGAAAGCCAGTACACCCAAATATTGGCTGCAATAAACAACCCCGAAAACCGTAGTGCAGGCTGCGTTTTTATTGCCTGCCACATGTTGCGGTGCAGGGTAAAGGGCAGCAGTATGATAAAAGGCGACAAGAGTTTGAACAAAATTACCGGAAACCCGAAAAAAAACGCTACCTGTTTACCCCATCCTTTTTCCATTACCGTGCGCTCGGTAGATTCGCTCAGCAGTTTGGCAAAATACAGGCTTACGTTGTTTTGCAGGCTGTAGAGGTAAAAATACCCGCCGGTAAGCAGCAAAAAAACAGCCATACCCAATACATGCTGCCAACTAAACAGCAAGCGCCATTTTTTACCCGCGGCAAGCAGCGCCAGGCCGGTAAATGCCTGAAACAGCAACGACGGCAATCCTTTGGTAAGTACGCCTAATGCGGTAAAAATATACGATACCACAAACATACGCCCATAACTGCCGCTTTGGTAGTAATGAAACATGGCTATTACCTGCACATATACCAGCAGGGTGTAAAACAAATCTATTTCACCCAACAGTGAAAAATAAAACAAAATATCGGCGCTGCACATATAAAACAAAGCCGAAAGCAGGGCGGTCTTTTCATCGGTATGGCGCCGCATTACCCCATAATGCAGCCACCCCACCAACAATACCGATAACACACTGGGCAGTCGCACCACCCATTCGGCAGAGCTGCCCAACAAGCGGTACAATGCCAGCAGCAGCCAGTTGTACAGTGGCGGTTTGTTGTAATAATAAACGCTGTTAATGGTTGGCGCTATATAATTGCCCGATAGTTTCATCTCCTGTGCTACCAGCGCGCGGCGCGGCTCCTCGGCCCGAAGCGGTATGCGGTTTAAATGGCTGAACAAGGCCACCAGCAACAAACCCAAAATAAGCGCTGTAAGGCGGTAATCGGGTTTAGTAACGGAAGATGCCGAAGCAAGGGCAGGGGTTTCCATGGGTAATATGCTCTTTTACGCTTTATTTGGGCAAAGGTAATAACCCGATTGGAAGAATTGCCGCAATTTACCCCAAAACTGCATGGTTTTGGCTTTTACCCCTGCCTTTTTTACCAACCGAATTTTTGCGCAACGGGTAATTAACCTGTCCAATACTGTTGGCAGGCTGACAGCAGCGGCGCCTGAAAATTTAGTTCAACGGCAGTGGTATATACTTTTTGTGCATAGCTCCACCATTCGGGTAAATTTTTAGTGGTGTCGGCGCTTTTGGCAAGGCCGGGCAGCATAAAAAGCAATCGGGTTTTCAGGGCGTTCCAGACATAGGGTTTAAAGGCGGCTCTACCTTCGGCAAAAGAAGCGGTATGAATGCCGCAATGGTTAACCACCTGCATACACTCGCGCGTTAAGCGGTACATTTGGGTTAAACTTTGCCAGCTTTTGGTCATATTTACAAAGCCGTTTTGCCGGGCAGCCTCGGCCAGCAAACCCGCGTTCCACGCAAAATGCGTCATTAACCAGCCCTGTATATCGGTTTCGTGTTTAGGTGCAAAACCCGCCTGCCGTAAAAGTTGCAGGAGCGCATTGAGTTGCGGCCGGCAATTGGGGTTGGTAATGCCAAGGGTAAGGTTGGGGGTAAGCCACCCCTGCAATTGCCCGTTGGTAATAGCGCCGCCAAAATTTGGAAATGCATACACAAACGGCGCTGGTATGTGTTGTTCCAACCAGTCAAAATCGTTCCACACATTGCCCGATAGCACCACCGTTTGATGCGGCTGCAACAAGGGTTGCAGGGTTGTTACAATTTGATGCCAGCTATTGTGGCTTACGGGTATAAAAATGAAAGGAAACCCTTCAATGTTTGTAAGGTTGGTAACGATATTGTAGTGGTAGGGAGTACCATTTTTAATTTTACCCGATGTTTTGCGGCGGTCGTTCAAGCAAAGTTCAACGGTAGCGGCAGCCTTGTTTGGGTTGCGTATATAGTGTGTAACTTCGGTTCCGGCGGCGGTAAATGCGGCGCCTAAAAATGTTCCTATGGCTCCCTGTCCAATAATGAGTATATTGGTTTTCATAGGCGGTACAGTTTAAGTTGCCCGCAAAGGCATGGTACAGGCAGGCTGTTTTGCTTCGGGTTAAGCGCCTGTTTTGCTGCTTTTCGGGGAGTTATTTTACCAACTTCAGTATTTCGTCCAATATGGTTTCATCGCTGGGGCGTTTGGCATTGGGTTCTACTATGTTGCCTTGCGGGTCAATAAGCATATAGCGCGGAATGCTGGAAATCTGGAAAAATTTAGCTACTTTTGAATTCCACCCGCCGGTTGACCATCCGTGAGTGCCATTGGTGAGTTCTAATTTTTGAAGGGCATCTTTCCAGGCCTGCTCGTTGTCGTCAATAGAAATGTACAGAAATACCACTTTCTTTTTTTGTTTTGACGACAGTTTTTCGTGCAGTTCTTTAGAAAACGGCATTTGTTTGCGGCAGGGTCCGCACCAGCTTGCCCAAAAATCAACATATACCACTTTGCCGCGCAGGTCTTTCAGGCGCATTTCGGCACCGTCAAGGGTGGTAAAGGTTATGTTTCCGGCGGCATCGCCGGCGCTGTCGTTGTCTTTGGTATTATTTTTTTTATCTTTTTCTTTGTCTTTTTCGGCAATAACGGGCGCTTTCAGGGGGTCGGCGCAACGGGCGGCGGCAATTTTGGCATATCGCTGGTCTTCGTCGTTGCTGCTAAGGTAGCGGTAGAGCAGTTGCACGGTTTCGGCATCGGCTTTTTCGCAGTAGTCGTACAGATATTTGGTAATGGCGTAGTTGTAGGGTTCGCCGCTAAGGCGCTGCCTTATTTGGTTAAATTTCATTTTGAGCGACAACCCTATGTCTTTAAACTTGTTGAGGTTGTTTACCTCCGATGTTACGTAGGTAATGTAGTAAATAAGGAAACTGCGGTAGGGTTCGTTTACCATAGCCTTTTCGTTGTTGACCACGGCGGGGGTAATTTCGTCGAGCATTACCTGCGGAATGCGGCTTACGGTAAGGCTTTTGGCATCGGCATTGGCGCGCACAATGGAGTAGCCGGCCACGTAGCACAGGTAGTTATAGGTAATTTCGTTTTGAATAAAGAGGTCAAAATCTGCCGAAAAACTGCTTTTATCGGGGTAATTTTTTACAAAATCGCGTTGTTTTTTACGGCTGTCAAACAGTTCCATTTCCAGACCGTCAATAGAGGTGTTCATTATTTTTTCGTTCATGCCGGTTGGGTTGTACATGGCGGTAAAGTTTGCATAGAAATCTTGCAAAAAGCGGTTATGTACGGCGCCTTTCCCCTCAAATGCGGCATTTTTCAAAGAATCGGGGGCAAGGGTAATTTGCAGGTTATCGGCAGGTTCGGTATAAACATTCAGGCTGCGGTTGGCATAATGTAATTGCACCATGCGTGGTTGAACAAGGGTAAGTTGCATTTCCAAAGCGTTATTGCCTGCGGTTTTAGGTCTAATGGTATCGGGGTTTACGCCAAGGTAGGTAGCATCGGCGGTTATATACACGTTTTTATCGGTTAGCGCCATGGTTTCGGGCGCCGAAACGGTAATTTTGGTCGTTTGCTGGGCAAAAACAGCCTGAAAACCGGCCGTTAGCACAAGGAGAAAAAAAAGGCGTGTTATCTGTTGCATGTTTTATGAAATTCTGAAAAATGATTGAACCACGGTATATAACGCAAATTTAAGGCCGATATTGAAAAGCCGTGTTTTTTGCTTGCCCGAAAGCTAACATTTCAAACGGTAAAGGCAGGAGAATAGTTGAATGACTGCCCATTTTAAAGGAGTATGTGTTTTATTGTTTTTGCTTTTTACTACTCCACTACCAACTTCCCGCTTGCCTCGTACTGCTCATACCCACCCGGTAATGACAAACACCATACGTACATGCCCGGCGATATGCCCTCTAAATCAAGCGATGCATTAAAAGTCCCCTTTAGGGGATTTAGGGGTACCCCGCCGGCAGATAACACCTGATACCGCACTTTTTGCCCTTGCACATTATACAACTCCCACACCCCAAAGGGCAACTGCAGGGGCAGGGAGTAGCTGATTTGTGCCGTGCCTATGCCCGCAGGTACCGGATTGGGATAGACGGTGGCGTGTGTTTGCACCGGCGGTTTGCAGGTGGTGGGCGGCGGAGTAATGCTGCTTACAAACAAACTGTCTAAACAAGGGGCTGTGCCACAGTACTCCCCATTAGGTCCTAACTTGACTACCCAACTGCTTCCCGGATTAGTGTAATTAAATCCGGCTAATATATACCCGCCATCGGGGGTGGGTTCAAGGTCGCGTATGTAGTCCTCGCCGGGCAAGCCGCTGCTGATGGGGATTTCTGATACTATATCGCCCGAATTGTTGAAGGTGGTAAACGCCACCTCCCAAATAGGGGGCGGTCCGTAGCTGAGGGTTACCACTTTATAACTTCCATCACTTGAAAATATGGGGTTTGCATCAATACCAAACAACTCATTCTTAGTTAATGACTTGGAATATATTACATTGCCTGCATCATCTAACCAAGCGATGTAGAGTTGTTTGGTTACACCACCGCCCCATTTTAACCCTAACAAATAGTACCCTCCCAGTGGATAGCTCTGTACATTGCACCCGCCGTCGTCCACCGGCGTGCCATAGGTTTTTTCCCACTGCACCCCTCCCTGTGCAGCTATTTTAAGTACGTACATATCATAACCGGTGACAGTATTGTACTGGTAGCCCGATATGATATACCCGCCATCGGCAGTTTGGGAGGCATAGAGCGGGCCTATATTGTTGGCAGGGTATATGTTCTCCCATAATACTTCGCCTTGGCTGTCGGTTTTGATAACGTGTACCTGTGCGGGCGCAACACTGGTAGGCGTGTAGTATTGCTGACTGGTTCCCACTATCAGAAAACCGCCATCGGAACATTTGACTAAATTTGCCCCATTCTGCTTGTGCGGTCTTTCATATACCTTTGTCCACAAAACTTCACCGTTTTCTGTGAACTTTACCACCACAAAATTCATATCGGCAAATTGAGTACCTTTGTTAAATATAACAACAAAATTCTTGTCGGTAGTTTCTTGTAAACTCGCACCAAAATAAATGGCGCTGTAACAAACTTCACCGTATAAAATTTTGGAAAACTCCTCTTCTCCTTTTAAGTTTAACTTACTCATGTATGTGCCAGAGTAACCATTAATAGCGTTAATATCTCCCACCACTATGTACCCGTCTGAAACAGTTTTAATAGCTACTGATGCAGCATAACTTGTATCTGCAAAGCTGTATTTATTGAAAACAAAGGATTGGTTTTGGGCAAATGCTAAGGCAAAGCAAAAAAAACAGCAACATAAAAGTGTAGTTTTCATTTTGCAAGGATGAAATGTAAAAAGCGCATACCCTCCATGATAGGTAAGTATGCGCTTTTAGGGTGAAAAAATTAACGGGCAATCACTAATTTATGGGTTTCTACTACCTCGCCGTTTTGTTTTACCAACGCACAGAAGTACAAGCCTGAACTCAAATGGTCGGTATTCCAAACGAACTTGTCATTTTCTAACAAATGTACCGCTATTTGTTTGCCGTACATATTTGTTACAATAACGCGGTAGCGCTTGCCATCAGTGGGCATTAGGAACTGTACATGGCTCATAGCAGGATTTGGATACACCGTTAATAGAGTTTGCTCCAAAAAGCTATTAGCCGGTTGTTTTGCTACCGATGGTTTTACATTTTTGTAATACACCTCGCCATAGTAGCCGGCATTAATGGCTTGGGCTATGGGTGCGTAGGCTTCTTGCTCCTGCAGGGCGGTTTGGCGCAGGTAGGCTTCTTGTATGCCCATGGTTTTACCACTGCCGGCAGCAGGCGCTATGCCATTGAGCAACTCGGTATAAAGTTCCTTAAAGGCGGTGTTTTCGGCATTGTCATCGGGTATTTGGTTTAGGTATAACCATGTGCTGTCTGCCTTGTATTCGGTGTAATAGGTGGCTGCAAGTAGTTTGGCGCTTTCGGTGGTATTGCGGGTGCGCAGGTCAGATTTGGCGTCTTCTTCTCTGCCACTGCACAACTGGGCGCGCAGCAGTTGGGTTTGCAGGTAGGCTATTTTGGTTTCTTCGGTAGTTTGGTCTAACAGTATGCGCCAGCAGTCGGGGTCACAAGCGCCGCAGGCATCGGGGTCTAAACTGCATTGGCTGTTTTCAAAAGGAACCGGGTCAATAAAGCACACATTATTGACACTTATGTTTCCAATAACACTCGCTGGATTAAATCCGGGCTGCCCTACGTACCTAAAGGGTGAGGTGGGGTCGGCGGGGTTTGCGTAGTTGGTGGCATCTATATTGTAGCCGTTTACACCCGCTATGGGTGTATGAAACACATTACGACGGGCTTTGATGGGGTCGCTGGGATAACATTCCCCTTGGTCGTTTAGGAAACCGTTGATAACCCAGTCTGTATTTACGTTGTTGTCGTATATGTTGCAGTCCACTGTTAGTCGGCTGTTCTGTCCTTCAAAATAGTTGGCTATGCCAAAACTGCCGCCAAAGTAGTTGTCTGAAATGACGCTTGCTTGGTTGGTGCCGTTACGTGCTATAATGCCTAAGTTGGCGTTGTTGGTATTATTGCCAAAGGTGCAGGTGAAGGTATTGGCGCTTATATCGTAGCCCCACACGCCATCGGCAAAAATGCCGTATCCGTTTAGGGCGGCGGTGCCGGCTTGTATATCAAAAAAGTTGTTTTCGGCAATGGTAGCCAGTACGCCGCCGCTCAAGCTCAGGCATCGGTGGGTGGTGAAGAATGTGTTGCCTTTTATGGTAAGGCTTCGCGATAGGGAGGGCAGGCTGTAAGCATCTATGCCATGCAAGATGTTGTTGAATTGGTTGTTTAACACGTTGAGGTGCGTGTTTACTGTGCGTATGCCGGTGCCGCGGTACTCAAGTGGCAGCGTACTCTGGGCGGTAAGGGTGTTTTGCCTAATGGTGAGCCCGGGTCCGGCGGTATTGAGGGCTATATGGCTAAAGGGGTCTTGGGCAATATGAAACCAAGAGGCATTGTCATTATAGAAGACATTATCTTCTATAATGCTTTTTTGGTAGTATTTGGGGCCGCCGGGTTCGCCCCTGAAACGGTCTAACTGTATGCTCACCCTGTTGTTTATGAACTGGCTGTTTTTGGCATATACAATGCCGCCGCCCATAGTAGAGCCAACTACATCAACCAAATCGTAAGCATGGAGGGCGGTAATGGCATCGCGAACGGTACTGTTTTCAACTATGGCTACGCCGTGGTGGGGGCTGCCGTTGGTGTAGTAATCGGTAGGGTGTGCTTTGTTGGTATTGCCTTCAATGAGGATGCCTTGCCAAGGTGTAGGTGTGCATTTATTGCCTTGAAGTGTGGAATTGTTAATTCGCAGTATGGCACCGGGTTTAATAACAATGCCTGTATTTATATCTGCAAAATAAACTAAGGCATCGTCAATATAGAGTTCTGAACCGGTTGCAACAATTATATCTTCAGTTACATTTATTTGCCCTGTCCAATAAGTTAGTCCTAAAGGCAAAGTGCCTCCTACATCGGGGTTGGTGATTACACAAGGAATAAGCGCCGGATGTATAGTTAAGAAATCCCTCATTCTGCTTCCTTGGTCTGCCGTAAAATGGTATAGGCAATTGGGCTGAGAAGATGACATGATGTTTTCTATATCGGGGTAGTATCCAGTTAACCCACAGTTGGAAATACCTTCACATGTCGTTGGGGTTAAGTTTACAACATTAAAAGGATCGGTGGGTGTATCGCAGATGAAATCGCCACAATCAGCACAGTTTGATGTATTCTCCAAACAGGGAGTGCCATAGGTTGGCAACGGGCAATCCGCACCAACAATAATTGGACCAGTTGGGCAAGTTCCATAGTATGTATGATATAACCCCAATACGTGTCCCATTTCGTGAGAAATAACGCTGGAAAGCGTAACATCATAGCCGTTTACCATGCCTCCTATCATGAAACCGGTAATAAAATTAGGGTCATCCGGAAACTCTGCCGATGGAATGCCTCCACTCAATCCACCATTAAACGTATAATCAAGAGGCGGGACAGGGCCTATTACCGGCACATCGTCTTTAATATAGATATCAATACCGTCGGTATGCTGATTTACCGTGTACAAACAGGTACAACTTAAATAACATACCGATGCAGAATTCAGATACCATACATCATTGTCTATATATTCGGTACAGGCTACCCTGAAAAATATGTTGTGCAAAGCGAAGTCATTTTCCAGAATATTTAAGGCTTCATCTACCTCGGTGGGTGTTCTGCCTCCTAACCCATTACTGGTGCGCAAAATGTGTATGTAAAGCCGTACTGTTATCGGTTCTGTACTTCCACGCAAATTCTCTAAATTTGGAGGTAAGTTGGAAAGAAAATTAGGACCATTCTCGAAAGTATAACAATATCCATTTTCCTGTGCCATACTATATGAATTAGGAAATATTAAAAATAGAGTAAGCATCAGAAATGCGTTAATGTGCCTAAGTCGGCAGGTCGGCAGGTCGGCAGGTCGGCAGGTCGGCAGGTCGGCAGGTCGGCAGGTCGGGATTCTGTAAAGTTAGTGTCTTTTTCATAAAAATGATGGTTATGATGGTTATCAAATAAATCATTTTTACAAAAATAACTCATTCTTTTCAAAAAAGCAATACTGGCAGAAAAATATTTTTCGGGATTTCAATTTCTTCAGTCTATATACAGGATAATGGTTCGTTTATATAAACGAAACCGGCAGTTTGTTCTTTTCCTCTATTTCATACGCATTTAAAAATGCAGGCTGTTTGCAGAAAAGCGCATTGCCTAAACCCAAACTTAAAACGAAGCTGGTTGAGGGCGAACAATGTAAACCAAATTAGCGTTACCTTTCGGCGTTTGCCAATAAAGTTGGTTTACAGGGGCTAAAACATTGAGGTTATGATATGCACTTCGTTTTTTGAGTTATTTAAAATCGGGCCGGGGCCTTCCAGTTCGCACACGGTTGGCCCTATGCGGGCAGCCAATTTATTTAGGGAATTGGTGTTGCAGTATTTTACTCACTACGGCGCTGCCGGCAATTACCGCATACGCTGCGAGCTATACGGCGCTTTGGCTGCCACCGGACACGGGCACGGCACCCACCGCGCGGTTTTGGCGGGTTTGTTTGGGCAAATACCGCAAACGGTTAATACCGAATGGCTGAGCAGTTTGCTTGAAACGGCGGGAGAGGTGTATATGCCCGATTTTTCAGGGCTGAAAATGCCATTTACCGAACACGACATCTTTTTTGATTATACCCACAACCCCTACCGCCACCCCAACACGCTGAAATTAGTGCTGCTTAACAATTTCAGACCGGTTTTTGAACGCATTTACTATTCGGTAGGCGGCGGTTTTATTGAGGAAGAAGGGGCGGCAACCCTTTCGGCAAATACAAAAAAACCACGTTATGAATATCATAACATGGACAGCCTCTTGCTTACCCTGCAAGCGCAGAACTTACATATTGATGAACTGCTGTTGCAAAACGAAACAGCGCTTACCGGCCTTACCGAAGAGGAAATTATGGAGCGCATTGGCCAAATTATGGAAGTAATGCGCCAAAGCGTGCGGCAGGGGTTAAAAAAGGAAGGCATACTACCCGGCGGTTTGCATGTTTACCGTCGCGCAAAAGGGATGTATGAAAAAGTACAACAACACGCCCAACACGGGCGACATGCCGAAGCCCTTTTTGCTCGACTGAATGCTTATGCACTTGCCACTTCCGAAGAAAACGCAGCCGGACAAATGGTGGTAACTGCTCCTACAAACGGCGCTGCCGGCATACTTCCTGCCTGCCTCGAATACCTTCGCCATGATTGCTCCGTTCCCGAAAACACCTTGCGCAAAGGCTTGCTCGTTGCCGCCATGATTGGCTTTATCATTAAAGACAATGCCTCCATTTCGGGCGCCGAACTGGGCTGTATGGCAGAAGTAGGATCGGCGGCTTCTATGGCGGCGGCTTTGTTTAGTTACTGCAACGGCGGCGATATTCACGAAATTGGAACAGCTGCCGAAATTGCCCTCGAACATCACCTTGGTATGACTTGCGACCCTATAAAAGGGCTGGTACAAATACCTTGCATTGAACGCAATGCAAACGGAGCCATAAAAGCCTATAACGCCTACCTTTTAGCGGCAGGCCGCGCCGGCATTGGCAAACCCGTAATATCCTTTGACCAAGTGGTAGAGGTTATGAGGCAAACCGGTCAGGACCTGTCGCACAAATACAAGGAAACAGCTACCGGTGGGTTGGCTACCACTTTCGGATGGGGCAACATGCCCGGTAGTTAAGCCTTCCTATCATTACTCAACTCCAACCTAATGTTCTTAAACTATATTGTCTTCGCCTTTCATTTGCTTGTAGTGGTTAATGCCCAAAAAATGAAATATAGGGCACCAGCCTAAAATGGCAAATAAAAAGAACGGAAAACCTATCAACATAAACAAAGGCGATTTAAATAAACCACCAATAATAACCAAAACCATCATTAACAAGTAACGAATGCCAATGTCGGTAAAATTCATATTGTGTTCCATGGGGCAGTGTAATTTTTATTAGTAAGTATTTAATTTCACTGCAAAGTTCGGTGCAACCGGTGTAACTACAAATGA
Organism: Sphingobacteriales bacterium TSM_CSS; assembly: GCA_002212985.1. Lineage (GTDB taxonomy): Bacteria > Bacteroidota > Bacteroidia > Chitinophagales > UBA2359 > UBA2359. The sequence goes on along the minus strand of NBMY01000151.1, from coordinate 17,102 downwards.
CTAATGTTGCCCATAATGATGATTTTTATCAGCTCCAAAGGTGACAAAAGTCACTTTCCGCCCGATTAGCGCTCATTTTACCCCTATAAAGCCTTTTTTGCACACTGTGCCGCTATGCTACGCCCCCTTCCTCGACATTAGAAAGAAACCATGCGCATTGCTGTTTACGGTCATACCCTTACCTACCGCATGTTAATGCAATTGGGTTACATTACCATAACTTACAGTTCTATCCATTTCTTAAAAAATGCTTTTTTTGCTCATTTTGCCAAACCTATGCTTTACTTTTGCTTGTGATTTCGGGCTTTCGGGGCTAATAAAACCTACATTTTTTTCGGCAAAGGAACTTTTAGCTTTCCTATACACTTAATAAACATTAACACCAACCCGTTCAAAGAAGGGGTAAAAAAATGTTCAATACAAATTTACATGCAGGGAATAGTTTTACAATCTACCGGAAGCTGGTATAAAGTGCTGCTTCCCAAAAGCGGTACAGAAATAGAGTGCCGCATAAAAGGCAAGTTCAGGCAAGATGAATTGGGTAGCACTAACCCTGTAGCTGTGGGCGACCTTGTTGAAATAGATATGGAGGCAGGCTTGAACACCGGCACCATTACCGACATTTTACCCCGAAAAAATTACATCATCAGGCAATCGCCCCGAAAAAAATGGCAAAAGCAAATTATTGCCGCTAATATTGACCAGGCTGTGCTCATGGTTACTTTTTCAGAACCGCGCACCTCTTTCGGGTTTATTGACCGCTTTTTGGTTACCGCCGAAATGTTTCATATTCCGGCCCTTATTTTGTTTAACAAGTATGATGTTTATACCCCCAAAGACCGCCAATTATGCGCCGAGGCCACCCATATTTACCAACATTTGGGTTATGAGTGCCTTACCGTATCGGCAACTACAGGGTATGGCATAGATGCGGTGAAGGCCGCCATGAAAAATAAAACCAATCTGGTATCAGGGCATTCGGGGGTGGGTAAATCAACCCTCATTAATCTGCTTATGCCCGAGCTTGACCTTAACACGCGCCAAATTTCAAAATTCAGCGGCAAAGGTATGCACACTACCACCTTTGCCTGCATGTATGCCCTGCCTTTTGGCGGGTTTATTATTGATACACCGGGCATAAAAGAGTTTGGCGTAGTACACCTTGAGCCCGATGAGGTGAGCCACTATTTTTGCGAAATGCGCCAATTGCTTCCAAACTGCAAGTATAACAACTGCCTGCATCGCGATGAAAACCAATGTGCCGTTAAAAAAGCATTTGAAGACGGGCTTATTGCCGAAAGCCGTTACAACAGCTACCTGCGCATTTTAGCCGATATAGAGGCAATTAACTACTGGGAACGCAGTTGAAAATTGCCCAATGGTAAATGAAAAAATATAACCGGATAATCCAAATAATCAACAATAATAGCTTAATTTTGGGTGTTCATCTTTTCAAAACAGTAAAACTTTTATTGCTATGCAAACAACTCACCCGGTAAAAGAAGTAAAAACCGTTATAAACAACGGCTTACCACTGTTGCATTTACCCGTACAGCGCATAAAATTAGGCAATGTACTGAAAATTGAAATTATAAACGGCTGGGGCGCCTGTTCGGTAAATGGCTGCCACTGCCAGTCATACATGGGCAACGACAATACCTGTCAAAACTGCGGGCACAATTATACCCTGCATTGGTAGGGGCAGGCACATAAAAAAAGGAGATGCCTGCTAAAGACACCTCCCAAACCCTTGTCAATTTATAAACCCTAAAATATTTCTCTTAAATAACGTTGGAATGCGGCAGTGCTTTTATGCACCTACCAGCCCAGCCATGCCCGAATGCCTGTAGGCTGCGGACGCTCAATCATATAAGCAGTTGGAAACATGCGCTTCATTTTCTCATCAATATCTTTGATGGTAATTTGCCCGTCTTTGTTCATATCTAACAGAGAATAGGTTTTATAGCCGTTTTCATTTTGTTTGTAGAGGGCATAACAGTAATCTTCGCCCAAGGCTTCTGGGTAGAAAGCGCCAAGGTAAAATTCGGTAAGGTTTTCAAAAGGTTTGTACTCTTTCTTTACCTGTTGATAGTACTTTTTCACTAACATAAGTTGGTCTTCGTAGCTTAAATTGCGCACTTTTTCTGCAGTAAGCCCCATACGTTGCAGTTCTTCGGGTTTCCACTGGATAAGCCCGGTGGCGCCGTTGTTTTTATTGGTGGCAGAGGCGTCAAATTTCGATTCGGAATACATAACTGCCATCAGCCATTCTGGTGGCACATTGAGCGAGTTGGCCACTTCCTTTACCTTTTGGGCAAAGGTTTCAGGCTCCATAACGTAGGTTTGTGCCTGATCTAATAAATAAAACTGGGCGTTGTTTTCTGCCGGTGTTTGTACCACAGAGGCAGTTGCCCGTTTTGTGCCACCCGATTTAAACAGCAGGTAGGTAAATACATTGGATACCAAAATTGCGGCAATTACCCAATAAGTGGTTTTGGCAGAGAGTTTAAGGTTTCGGTTTACAGGAATGGGCAGATACGACATGACTTCAGGTTTTTAGGGGTATGAAGGAACGGAAATGAGAAGTGTTTTCAGGTTTGAGTATATATAAAAATTGGGGGTTGTAAAAAAAGGGTAAACAAATGGAGTTTGCTTACCCTGCACTCCTACTTCAATGCGTTAGCAATTAGCTTTTGTTTGTGTACTGAATACCATTTGCTAACTACAGCAGCAAAGATACACCTAAAGTTTCCACTTTTGCAAATTTTTTTAGTATTTTTTGCAATTTTTTTTTGCACAACTGCATAACCTGCTGTAAAAGCCTTAAAAAACAAAGCTTTTGCTAAAATTAAAAGCAATGGTTGCTTGTTACAAAAACAAAGAGGCTGCCTGAAAAGAACAGCCTCTTTGTTGGAAGATGGTGTTTGTGAAAATGCTAAATTACTTACCGTTACCTGTTGATAACTAAGCGCTGCACCAGATTAACACCCGATTGGGCAGTAAGTGTAACAAAATACAAACCGGCGGGCAGGGCAGAAAATTGAACAGGTATTTCGTGCGGTTGCCCTGCTGTTGCCAAACCATTGTACAAAGGCATTATAAGTTTACCTTCGGGAGAGTACAGCGCTATATGTGTTTGCGCGGTTTGTAGGAGGTTAAACTCCAAAACGGCAGAATTGGCTACCGGATTGGGGTAAACGGCAAGCAGGTTGGTTTGGTCCAATTTGCCCCGGCCACGGGTTTTTCTTGGCACCCAGTACCACCCAAGAGTTTGCTGCCCTCCGCAATCGGTTACGGTAACAATGTACCAGCCGCTTATAAGTCCGGTCTGATAGGGTCCGTCGGTTAGGTTGCCGTTAAACGCTGAAGGGGCTTGCCATGCATAATGGTAAATGCCGCCGGGGCAGGGTGTTCCGCCTTCCACGCTGATGTTGATAGCGCCGTTTGATGTGCCTATATCGGGAGTAATGGTATAGCTGATAATGTCCAGCACATCGCTGGAGGTGGGGTCATCGGGTTGATTGTCGAAATAAAGGGCATTAGCGCCACAGGAACTGTCGGTAACGGTTAAATCCCAGGATGCACCATCGGCATAAATTACCGTAATGGTTACGCTGCCATTTGCATTTAAAACGGTGTTGTACTGCACATAACCGTTGGTTGTCCATTGGTATTGGTAAGGTTGTACACCGCCGCTCAGTTCAATGGTATTAATGTTGTAAAAAGTAGGAACAGATGTAGTGGGCGTGCCTTCAAACTGATTGCCGGTAAGTTGCCCGTTGCCCAAACCACCGCCTGCGCCAACAACCGTAACTGTTGCAGCAATTGTATTGGACTGGCATCCGTTGGCATCTTGTACCTGATAGTTTAGGGTATAACTACCCGGCAAAACGCCGGCAGCGCTGAAAACAGGGTCGGAAGTATTAAATGTGGTAAGGTAAGCGCTGCCGTTTCCTGTCCATAAATGGGTATAGGGAAGAGTTCCGCCCGTTGCAGCGGCATCAACAGTTACACTGCTTCCCTGACAAACGGTATAATTGGGCGATGCTATACTTACCAAAGGATTGGGATTTACTGTTACGGTTTTACTTGCCGAAGTTGTACATCCGTTGGCAGCTGTAACCGTAACAACATATATGGTAATGCCGGTATTCACCGTAGAAAGTCCCAAAGTTGCGGCAGAACTGCTGCCCGAACTGTTGGCGCCGCTGCTGCTCCATTGGTAAGCGCCGCCACCCGATGCCGTGAGTGATAGTCCGGCAGTAAAGCGGCAGGCAGAAGACGGTCCCGAAATTGTGGCAACAGGCAAAGCGGTACTGCCGCCAACGTTTACCTGTGCCGTGGCAGCGCACCCGTTTGCATTGGTTACGGTAACGGTATAGGTTCCTGCCGTGGTAAAACTGTTGGTGGACAAAGCCGGCGTGGCACCTCCGCTCCATGCATAGCTTGCCCCGCCCGTGGCCGTAACTTCAATACTGCCAGCGCCGGGGGGCGTACAACCCAGAGTGGTATTGCCCCCGGTTTCATTCACCGTTATGGCTGTCAATGGCGGAGCGGTACTGCCGCCAATGCTTACCTGTGCTGTGGCAGCGCACCCGTTTGCATTGGTTACGGTAACGGTATAGGTTCCTGCCGTGGTAAAACTGTTGGTGGACAAAGCCGGCGTGGCACCTCCGCTCCATGCATAGCTTGCCCCGCCCGTGGCCGTAACTTCAATACTGCCAGCGCCGGGGGGCGTACAACCCAGAGTGGTATTGCCCCCGGTTTCATTCACCGTTATGGCTGTCAATGGCGGAGCGGTACTGCCGCCAATGCTTACCTGTGCTGTGGCAGCGCACCCGTTTGCATTGGTTACGGTAACGGTATAGGTTCCTGCCGTGGTAAAACTGTTGGTGGACAAAGCCGGCGTGGCACCTCCGCTCCATGCATAGCTTGCCCCGCCCGTGGCCGTAACTTCAATACTGCCGGCGCCGGACGGCGTACAACCCAAAGTGGTATTGCCCCCGGTTTCGTTTACCGTTATAAGTGCCGTTACAGCCGGGCAAACAGCCGGCGCTGTGCTCACTGGCGCCGACACGGCGCTTACCACAGAGGCATCAGAATCACACTCGCATCGGGAAATAATGGTTTGCGCCGGACCTGTTGCTTGGTACACCGGCAATTGCGAAAGCCATGTCAGCCCGTCATCGGTTGAATATTCGAGGTGGCTGCCGGCAGGACATGGGGTTCCTGTTGGTGCCAGAATACTGCCGCCGCTTACCGTACACCCCGAAACGCAGGCACTGTTGGTAACAGTTACGTTGGGCGGCGCTGCCGTAAAGGTTGGACAAAGCGACTCAACAGCGGGCAAACCTGAAACCGCGCCGATATAAAAAGGTGACTCAGCGCCGCCATTGCCATCAACCACTAAGTAATATGTTTGCCCTACGGTAGCGGTAAAACAGTGATTTTGGTTGCGCGCTGTTCCGGCCGAGGTAGTATAAATACTGTTAACCGGACATGAAATTAAGTTCCATCGCTGATCATTGGTGGTTCCAACTGCATTAGCCGTGCAGGGGTTGTTATCGCCATCTTGATTGGCATCTTGCACCACCACCGATTGAAGGCTGAAATCGAGCCCGCTGATAGAAATACAGACATTGGGTGAAGTGGGTGTAAATTTAAGCCATACATCGTTATTATTGGCGCCGTTCCACGTGCAGGCAACACCTCCGATTGTTCCGAAAGAAGTACCGTTTGGGCCTGTAAGACTACCGGGCATAAGAACACTGCCTGTTTTACTATTAGTTGAGGCACAAATTGCCCCGCCATCCCAAACAATTGCTCCCGTACAGTCATTTCCATTGGCAGCCTGGTCGTCAACATCAGGATTGCCAAAAGCAATTGACGCGCCTGTAAGACAAGGCTCAGAGGTAGTACTTTCGCTGAAAATTAGCTGCCAGGTGCCATTTGCGTTCTCGCCGCTGAAAGAAGCGGTTAAATTTGCACCTGTACCGCTAAATTGTGCATTAAAAAAACCAAAATTGCCCGATGAATTTGCCTGTACCCCGGCCGAATTAGACCCGTTGGCATCGGGGTTGTTGAGGCACGCAGTATTGCTTACCAGGGCTATTTCATGGGTTCCGGTTGCAGTGGTAGATAATCCCCCGCCATATATTCCCACACAGGTACCCGAAGGAGATTTTAACCTGAACTGCAGATTATTCAAATTCATGCTGCCACCCGTACAGGTATTGTTAAGCGTTACTTTTACCTGCACTACGGCATTGGCTGCGCCCAATACCCCTACCCCGCTTACAGGTATTGTTACCATATTGGGCGTTGCAGAACCGGGTGTAGTGCATGAGCCGTTTGCGCCGGTTAAGTCAATGGTACCGGCAATGTTGGCGCTAAAGGTTTGTAACTGTGCCAAACAAGGAGGAGTTACAAGCAGCAACATCATTAGAAAAGATAACAACAAAAAAATAAATCTGCTTTTCATTTATTTTATTATATTTAAATTGTGTACATGAAAACTATACCGGACAAAATAAGGGGTAGTAACAAGTTGCTACTATTTTAGTACCGCCGCCATGCAAGCAGCTACCCTAAATTTTCGCAAAAATAATCTTTGTTTCGGAAATATAAATTGTAATTGTTCAATTTTGACCAAAAGACCACAGACAAATGGCAGGATGCAGTTTTGTATATGCAGTAAAATATGCCAGCTGTACAAACTGTTGCAACTGCAATTAACACCCTCTGTTTACAGACAGAGTCAACCCACCCTTTTTTGCAAATGCTACTGCCATATTGTCGTTCACCTGCTCTTATATTTTACTGTTGTAAAAAAGCCTATACAGCCGGGCAGATGCAAGACCGGCAAACAGCGCACCGCGTTACATTTAAAAAGCCACCCTTCTGCTTGCAGCAAAAAACCATACTGGGGGCATTTTATCAACAAAAAACTGTCTTTTAGTAAGGCAAAAGCGCTATTTTTAAAAAAATTAACGTACCTTTGCCCGCTCAAAATGCGGGTGTGGCGAAATTGGTAGACGTACCAGACTTAGGATCTGGCGCCGCAAGGCATGGGGGTTCGAGTCCCTCCACCCGCACACAAGTTAATTTAACCATTTCCCTGCATCGGGGTTTATGCGCCCCGAAACTCGGGTTTCCCCCAAAACGCATTTTTTTACCAAAGCATTCAATCAAGCCATCACAACTTTCCTATGAGTTTAACCGTAGAAAATCTGGGAACACAGCACATAGTGCTGCATGTAGCCATAGAACCCGAAACATACCTGCCCGTTTTTGAAAAAAAATGCAAAGAAACAAACAAGGAAGTTTCTATGAAAGGTTTCCGGAAAGGCACAACCCCTTTGGGCCTGTTTAAAAAGATTTATGGAAACCATGTTTTGAGCGAAACAATTAAAGATTTAACCGACAAGGAGGTTGCAGATTATTTAAGACAAAACAACCTGCACTATTTTGCCAACCCCTTACTGGTAAACGAAGATACACAAGGCATTAACTATACCGACCCCGAAAAAGTATATACCTTAAACTTAGAGTTGGGGTTAAAACCGCAGATTGACTTTTCGGTTCTCTACAGTCCCGAACACGAATTTGTAAAGTACGTGCCATATACAACCGATGCGGAAATTGATGAACAAATTGATCTGATGCGCAAGGAGTATGGTACTGTATCTGATTTAACCGAAACCGACGCCATTCAACTCAACGACATTGTGTACGTTCGCTCAGAAGAAACAGATGCCGATGGGAATGTTAAAGAAGGCGGCATTTCCCATACAACGCCAATTGTGCCCGATTTGCTGAAACCCGGCACCGAAAAAGATGCCTTGCTTAACCTGAAACTGAACGAAAGCACCGTTCAAAATCTCTTCAACCTTTTTGACAAAAGCCGAGAAGAAGTTGCCTGGCAAATGCTGAATGTAACAGAAAACATAGCAGACCTGCCCGATAATTATAAAATAACCATTACTCAAATACGCCGCAGAATTCCTGCCGATTTGGACGAAACCTTTTTCGGGCAAATTTTTCCCGATACAGAAATTACCACCCTCGAAGCATTCAAAGAAAAACTTACCGAGGTGATGAACGGCAATCTTGCTCAGGAAGGAGCTTCTTTTCTTCAAAAACAGCTCAAAAAGATATTGCCGAAGGCAATGGCACTGCAGTTGCCCGAATTGTTTGTGCGCAAATTTATTAACGAACGCAGCAACCAAGCCTATGCCGATGACGAAAAATGGAACGCTTCTAAAAATTATTTTCTCGAAGAGTTTACATGGCAATTAATACGCGAAGAACTGGTGAAACAGTTTGATATTAAAGTTCAGGAAGATGAAATTAACCAAGCCATCATTTACAATGTGTATAGTGAAATTAAAAGAACCTATAATATTGATCTTCCTTATGATATGCTGCTGAAATATGCCAAAAAAGACCTTGATAACGAAGAACAGAGAACATTGGTTTACCAGAGGTTGCAAGATTACTACGGCATAAACGCCCTGTTGCCCAACCTTCATATTAAAGAAGAACCGGTAACCTCTGATGAATTCAGAAAAATTCGCGAAGAATTTTCTGATGCAGACAATGAAGATGCAAGCGACCTTGAGTCCTAAAAAATCTTGAGCATAGGGCATATATCCCGAATGATAACCTCATTTACCTATCTGCCCCGGTATTGGAACACACACAGGCAGGCATTTTACCCCGGGTTGCTTCAATACATAAAACGCCGCATTTACCTGCTTAACCTTTCTTAACACAACCTTTGGGCGGTTAAACCTGTTTACTTTGGCAAACTACCCTTAAAAGTTTGTCATTAAATCACTTAATTTACAGCTATGAATTTCGGAGAAGAATTCAAAAAGTATGCCACCAAACATGCCGGCCTCAGCAGTATGCATGTAGAAAAGTATCTGGAACACTCCCTGACTACTTTGCCCACTAATTTTACCCCCAATATTATTGAAGAAAGAAACATGAACGTAGCCCTTATGGACGTGTTCTCACGCCTCATGATGGACCGCATCATCTTCTTCGGGGTGCAGGTTACCGATTATACAGCCAATATTGTACAGGCGCAACTCCTCTTTATGGAGTCTACCGACCCGCAGCGCGATATTTACATGTACATTAACAGCCCCGGCGGCTCTGTTACCGCCGGACTTGGTATTTACGACACCATGCAATATATTATGCCCGATGTTGCCACCATTTGTACCGGGCTGGCAGCCTCCTTCGGCGCGGTATTGCTGGCCGCCGGCGTAAAGGGTAAAAGAACCGCCCTAAAACATGCCCGCATCATGATTCACCAACCCTTGGGCGGTATGCAGGGGCAAGTTAGCGATATGGAAATTTCTTATCGCTTGGTGAAAAAAATGCAGGATGACCTCTACAACATCTTAAGCACCCACACCGGCCAAACCTACGAGCAAATTACCAAAGACTCTGACCGCGATTTTTGGATGACCTCTCAGGAAGCCAAAGAATACGGCATTGTTGACGAAGTATTAATCAGAAACAAAAAAGCAAAAAACTAATCACCCGATACAACCCGTTTCTTACCGTTCCAAAACTGTGTGTGTATTACAACAACGCAGTTTTGGAGCGGCTGGGTTGTAAATTACACAACCTCATACGCCGGGTAATCCGGCTGCAGGTGGTGAGCAAAGCCCAATTTCGACATATTCTGTACTTTACATATATCATTACCATGGCACGCACTAAATACGAACAACATTGCTCCTTTTGCGGACGACCAAAATCTGAAGCCGTTATTCTTATAACCGGCGCCGAAGGAAATATTTGCGATGCCTGCGTGGAGCAGGCTCAGGAAATTATTGAGCGCGAAATGAGCCAAACTAAAAAGAAATTTAAATTTGCACTGCCCAAAACACTTAAACCTGCCGCTATAAAAGCGTATTTGGATCAATATGTCATCGGGCAGGAAGAAGCAAAAAAAATATTGTCGGTGGCGGTTTACAACCACTACAAACGTCTTAACCAACCGGCAACCGATGAGGTGGAAATTGAAAAATCAAACATCATTATGGTAGGGCATACCGGAACAGGTAAAACTCTCCTTGCCCGAACCATTGCCCGTTTTCTCAATGTGCCCTTTGCCATTGTTGATGCCACCGTTTTTACCGAAGCCGGTTATGTGGGCGAAGATGTGGAAAGCATTTTAAGCCGCCTTCTGCAAGTATGCGATTATGATACCGATGCCGCCGAAAAAGGTATTGTTTACATTGACGAAATTGATAAAATAGCCCGAAAAGGCGATAACCCCTCCATTACCCGCGATGTAAGCGGCGAGGGGGTTCAGCAATCATTGCTCAAACTACTTGAAGGCTCTGATGTTTATGTGCCTCCGCAAGGCGGCAGAAAGCACCCCGAGCAAAAAATGATTAAAATTAATACCGAAAAAATTCTCTTTATCTGTGGCGGCGCATTTGGCGGATTGGAAAAAATTATTGCCCGCAGAATTCAGAAAAACGTGGTGGGCTTTAAAACCGACCAACTTATTGGCAACAATGAATCCGATGAAAGTTTGCTGCGTTACGTAGGCCCGCAAGATATACGCACCTTTGGCCTCATTCCCGAACTCATAGGCCGACTGCCCATTGTTACCTATCTGGAACCATTAGACCGGCAGGCGCTGCACGATATTTTGGTAAAACCCAAAAATGCCCTCATTAAACAATACCAGAAACTGTTTGACATGGAAGGCATTGCCCTCAATTTTACCGAGGAAGCCATAGCCCTGTTGGTAGATAAAGCTGTAGAGTTTAAATTGGGCGCCCGAGGGCTACGTTCCATCTGTGAAGCAGTAATGACCGATGCCATGTTTGAAATGCCCTCACATACAAACATTAAATCTTTTGAAGTTACCGCTCAATATGTGCAGGAAAAACTGTCGCAGGAAAAAATTAAAACCCTGCGCATGGCTTCCTGATGCTGCTCTACCTCCCATAACCCGATTACATACAAAAACGCCGGCAACCTTTTTGGCTGCCGGCGTTTTCTTATTTAACCGTATAAAATAATCGTTCAGCCTACTGCTCAATTATTTCGGGTTGTTTTTTAGAAATCTTTACATTTCCGGCATCGTCAATATCGGCCAAAAGTGTATCGCCGGGGATAAGGTTGGTAGCAAGCATTTCTTCCGCCAGCGGGTCTTCAAGGTATTTCTGAATGGCTCTGTGCAGCGGGCGTGCGCCAAACTGCGGGTCGTACCCTTTTTCGGCTAAGAAATTTTTGGCTTTTTCGGTTAATTCCAGTTTGTAGCCCAGCGTGTCTAAGCGTTTGCGCAAATCAGACAGGGCAATGTCTATAATCTGGAAGATTTCTTCTTTGTTGAGCGAATTGAAAATAACCACATCATCAATACGGTTCAAAAATTCGGGCGAGAAAGTTTTGCGTAAGGCTTTCTGCATTACACTCTTTGCATAGGCATCGGCATCTTCCTCTTTTGCCTGAGTGCTGAAACCAACGCCTGAGCCAAATTCCTTAAGGGTGCGAACTCCAATATTGGAGGTCATGATAATGAGCGTATTTTTGAAATCAATTTTACGTCCCAAACCATCGGTTAGCTGCCCGTCATCTAATACTTGCAGCAGAATGTTATATACATCGGGGTGAGCTTTTTCAATTTCGTCAAAGAGAATAACGCTGTATGGTTTACGGCGTACTTTTTCGGTAAGTTGTCCGCCTTCTTCATAGCCTACATAGCCCGGAGGCGCACCAATGAGGCGCGATACAGAAAATTTTTCCATGTACTCGCTCATATCAATACGCACCAGAGCATCATCGCCATCAAACAGGTAACGGGCCAGGGCTTTTGCCAGTTCGGTTTTACCAACGCCTGTGGGGCCCAGGAAAATAAAAGATCCTATTGGTTTACGGGGATTTTTAAGCCCTGCGCGGTTGCGTTGTATGGCTTTTACCACTTTTGCCACTGCTTCATCTTGCCCGATAATGGCTTTTTTAAGGTCATCTCCCATTTTGAGCAGTTTGTTGCTTTCGCTTTGTGCAACACGTTTAACAGGTATGCCGGTCATCATGGCTACTACTTCGGCAATATCTTCTTCGGTAACGGGATAGCGTTTGGTTTTCGATTCTTCCTCCCATTCCTGTTTTGCCCGTTCCAAATCTTCCTGATAGCGTTTTTCTTTGTCGCGCAGCCGGGCGGCTTCTTCGTATCGCTGGCTTTTTACCACCCGGTTTTTTTCTTCCTTAATTTCTTCAATGCGTTGTTCCAGTTCAAGAATGTTTTTGGGCACATGAATATTTTTAAGGTGTACACGAGCGCCTACTTCGTCAAGCACATCAATGGCTTTATCGGGCAGGTAGCGGTCTGTAATGTAGCGGTTGCTAAGCAGTACGCAGGCTTTAATGGCATCATCGGTATAAACCACGTTGTGGTAATCTTCGTATTTCTCTTTAATGTTGTTGAGAATACTCATGGATTCTTCCACGCTGGGCGGGTCAATCATTACCTTTTGGAAACGGCGGTCCAAAGCGCCGTCTTTTTCAATATACTGCCGGTATTCATCTAAGGTAGAGGCGCCAATGGCTTGTAATTCGCCGCGGGCAAGAGCCGGTTTAAAAATATTGGAGGCATCGAGCGAACCGGTAGCGCCGCCGGCGCCAACAATGGTGTGTATTTCGTCAATAAACAAAATTACATCGCGGTTTTTTTCCAGTTCATTCATAATGGCCTTCATGCGCTCTTCAAACTGGCCCCGGTATTTGGTGCCGGCAACTAAGGCGGCAAGGTCAAGCATTACAATGCGTTTGTCAAACAACACTCTGGACACCTTGCGTTGAATAATGCGCAAAGCCAGCCCTTCTACAATAGCAGTTTTTCCTACACCGGGTTCGCCAATAAGAATGGGGTTGTTTTTCTTGCGGCGGCTCAAAATTTGCGATACGCGCTCTATTTCGGTTTCACGGCCTACAATGGGGTCTAATTTACCTTCTTCGGCCAATTTGGTAATATCGCGCCCGAAATTATCGAGCACCGGCGTTTTAGATTTAATATTCGGCTTGCGCGAGGAGGAAGAATACCCGCTTCGTTTTTCGTCGTCGTATTCGTCTTCGGGGTCGTTGGGATATTCGTTGGAGGGCATGTTCTGCTGATTGAGCAGGTACTCCAGTTCAGATTTAAAGGTTTCGTAGTTCACATCCAATTGGTTTAAGATTTGAACGGCAATGTTATCTTTGTTTTTAAGAATAGACAGCATGAGGTGTTCGGTGCCAATGATTTCGCTGTTTAGCTTTTTGGCTTCCAGCACCGTAATTTTCAGCGTCTTTTCGGTTTCGCGGGTTAAGGGTATGTTGTTGGCATTTACAATATGCTGATGGCTTACCCTTGCCCCAATATTGTCTTCAATGGCGCGGCGCAGAATAACCACATCGGCGTTCAACGATTTGAGCACCTGTACGGCTAAACTTTCGCCTTCGCGCAACAAACCCAAAATAAGGTGTTCCAACCCAATTTCGCCATGATTAAGGCGCATGGCCTCTTCCTTGCTGAACGATATAACGTCCTTTACTTTTTGTGAGAATTTTGCTTCCATATTGTGTTTTTAATGGCAAAAACCAGGCCTAATTAAGAAGTAAAACGCGCTTTTCTTATTTTTATGCAATTTAAGCATTTTTGGCAACAAACAACTGCAATTTTGTCGGTTATGTTAAAAAAATGGCTGCAATTATGTCACCTCTGCCAACTGCTGTTGTTATGTAAAAGGCAGAAGGTGTTTTCTTTTGCGAAAATAGCATTTTTCTGCGCAAGAGTACATGATTGTTACCAAAATTAACATTTCCTGCTTTATATTTGTTCAGTTTTTCCCGGGTTGCTTTTATATAGCAGGTTGGCGGGGTAAAACTGATTTATTTTTTGACATCAAACAACTTTTTTGCCATGAAATTTATGCTCGATAAAAAAGAAAGTTATACTGTGGTAGCGGTTTTGGAAGATAAACTCAACACTTTAAATGCCGTCGATTTTAAAACCGAGTTGAAAGTGCTGAATGAGGGTGGTGTTCGCAATATTATTTTAGATCTGTCGAACGTAACTTTTGCCGATTCATCGGGTTTGGGCGCCATTTTGATTGGCAACCGCCTTTGCGAAGCATCAGACGGCACTTTTGTGCTAAGCGGGTTAACCAATGGTGTACAGCGTATTGTTGATATCTCGCAATTGGGATCCGTGCTTACTATAGTGCCAACGGTTCAAGAGGCCATTGACTTTGTAATGATGGAGGAATTGGTGCGCGAGTTATCGGGCGAGGCAGAAGAAGATGACGATTTAACCTCTGACGACTCAGCAGCTAACGATTAAAAAACGTTTTGCTGTTTTTTTAAAGATACTTTTACAACCAACCATGTTTATTGCAGGAGGCCGGGTAATACTGTTGTGGTTTTACGCGGCTCTCCTGTTTTTATTTATGTTGCCGGTGCAGGTTTTACCACTCACAGGGGTTTTGTTTTACCAGACGTTCACGCTTTTTTTATTCAGTTTATGTCTTTTAAAGTAACTATTTTGGGGTCAAACTCGGCAATGCCGGCAAACGGGCGGCATCCGTCTGCACAGGCTGTTACTATTAATGAAAACCCCTACTTGGTAGATTGCGGGGAGGGCACCCAAATGCAATTGATGCAATATAAGGTAAAAACTGCCCGTATAGACCATATTTTCATTTCGCATCTGCATGGCGACCACTATCTGGGGCTGCTTCCGCTCATTGATTCCTATGTGTTAACCAACCGCACCAAACCATTGCATATTTTTGGGCCTCAACTTTTGCAGGAGGTAGTAGAAGCGCATCATAAAGTAAGTACTCAGCGCTTCCAACTTCCTTTTAAGTTGCTTTTTTATGCTACCAACCCACATCACACAGGGGTAATTTTTGAAAATAACGATGTTTGCGTTAGCACCCTTCCAATGAAACACGGGTTGGAATGTACCGGTTTTTTGTTCAGGCAAAAGCAGGTGCTGCGCAATATGATTACCGAAAAGATACAGCAATACCAAATACCCTATACTGCTATACCGGCCATTAAAAAAGGCGCCGATTTTATAACCATGCAAGGCTCGGTAATTCCCAACAGCGAGTTAACCTACCTGCCAACCGCAGGTTCGTATGCCTATTGTTCAGATACGGCTTACAATGAAGCACTTGTGCCGCATATTACCAAAGTTGATGTGTTGTACCACGAAAGTACCTACCTGAGCGATTTGCAGGAACTGGCAGCCGAAAGAGGACACGCCACAGCTATTGACGCTGCCCGAATTGCCCATGCTGCCGGAGCAGGAAGGTTGTATTTGGGACACTTTTCATCGCGCTATAAAAAATTGGATAAGTATTTGCACGAAGCACAGCCGTTTTTTGCCCAAACTTATTTAGCTACCGAAGGTTTGGTAATTGATGTGGTGCCCGAAAAACATGTTAAATAGGTGAACCGGCTTAATCGTGGCTTAGGTTAAAATGCTTCATGACCTCGTCTAAAGAATGCAAAAAACAGATATTGGGCGGCGGTGTTTGGTTATAAGCCATGAGTTTAATGCCCGATATATAAATGGTTTTGCCGGCAAAGCTATCCGAAAGTGCCTGAATGTACTCATGCAGGTTTTCGTCTGAAGGCGATGAAGTAAATATGGTGTAAAGAGAATCGGGGGTTTTAATGGCTACGGTTTCGGCTACATCTTTTAAGGGCACGCTCATTCCAAGGTAGGTAATGCGGTGGTTTCGGCTTTTGAGCAAGTATGCCAAAAACAACAGACTAATTTCGTGCAGTTCGCCTTCGGGCAAAAACAGCAGGTAATGCTTTGAATGTTCGTTATATTTAGCCACCTGTCCGTCAATGGCCACAATTATTTTTTGTCTGATGAGGTTGGTTATAAAATGCTCTTGCGCCGGATTGATGCCATCGGTAACCCACATGTAGCCAATCTTTACCAAAAAAGGGTAAATAATATTCAGCATGGTTTTGGTTAACCCATATTGCAAAATACAGGTGGCTATTGTTTTTTCAAAAACCTCTTCGTCTATATCAACCATGGCTTGCGTAAGCTCATTAATATGAACCTCATATTTAAGGTCGGTTTGACTCAGGCTGTAAACATTACTCCTTATTTCTTCTTCAGACATTTTGGCAATTGCCCCAATGCGGTAGCCCTGTTTGCTTAACAAGACTACGTTTAAAATAAGTTTCAAATCGTTATCGGTGTAATAACGAATGTTGGTATCGGTTCTATGGGGTTTAAACAGGTCGTAACGTTGTTCCCAAATGCGTAAGGTATGGGCTTTTATACCCGAAAGGTTTTCTATGTCTTTAATGGAATACTGTGCCATTAGGAAGTAGCATGTTTAAAGAAAGTTCAATTTTCTTAAACAAGAGTGAGCAAAAAATGTTGCGCCTATTTGAAAAAATTTTCAAAATAGTTTTCGGGCGGCATTTTCAGGCTTGGGGAGGGCACAAGGTTTGGAGGCTTGCAAGTACTTGGTTAGCACCTTTGTTGGTGGGGTTCTTAGCTAAATTCCTTTCCCTTTCCACAAAAACCGCAAGGGTTGGCAAAGTACGTATTTTGCGATCTTTATTTGCTCTTCTTGGGTAAACGCTTCAACTTGGCAACGCTACAAGCGAAAATACTGAGATTACAGGCAGTTACCATGCAGTTACGCAGGCTTTTATTCAGCCAAGGCAGCAAACTGGGTATCGTACAGTTTTTTGTAGAGGCCGTTTACAGACAGCAATAACTCGTGGTTGCCGGCTTCTGCAATTTGTCCTTTATCCAGCACTATAATTTTGTGAGCGTGTTGTATGGTAGAAAGCCGGTGTGCAATAATAATGGAAGTTCGGTTTTGTACCAGTTTTCCCATGGCATATTGCACCATTTGCTCGGTTTCGGTGTCAATAGAAGAAGTGGCTTCGTCTAAAATAAGTATATGCGGGTCAAAAACCAATGCGCGTATAAATGAAATAAGCTGGCGCTGCCCCATGGACAATGTGGCGCCGCGCTCCATAACATTGTAGAAATAGCCATTAGGCAGTTTTTCAATAAACTCATGCGCACCCATTAGTTT
>NBMY01000150.1 GCA_002212985.1 Sphingobacteriales bacterium TSM_CSS | reverse complement strand
CCTGCAAGGTAATGAACTGGTTTTAGGACCTTTTCAGGGAAGTTTAGCCTGTACCCGCATACCGCTTAACAAAGGCGTTTGCGGTGCGTGTGCCGCCGGCGGGAAAACCATTATTGTACCCGATGTAGATGCTTTTCCGGGACATATTGCCTGTTCAGTCCTTTCCCGCTCAGAAATTACCGTACCGCTTGCCGATGCCCGCGGCATTACCCAGCTGGTTTTAGATGTTGACAGCAATGTGCTGAATGATTTTGACGAAACCGATGCCCGCTACCTTGAAAAAATAATGGAACTGCTGAAACCCTTGCTGCCTGCCGCTTAACCCCACAGATACACAGAGCCGTATGTATGCCACTTTTTATTTCCAGGGCAATCAACTCAATTTTGACTTGTCGAACCCCATAGATATCAGCATTCCGCTTTTGGCGGGTGTGCAAACGGCCAATGCCTTCTATGCACCGTTTGTAACCATAGAACCGGTAAAGTCCGGCAGTTTTATTGGCGATGTGGCGCTGGGCGGGCCGGTAAACTTTAAAAACGTACACCTCAATCCACACGGAAACGGCACCCATACCGAGTGTTTCGGGCATATTTCGCCGGGAGCAGAAACTCTTAACCAACATCTGAAAAACTTCTTCTTTATTGCCGCACTTGTCAGCATTTATCCGCAGCAGCAATCCAACGGCGACCGCCTCATTACCCGGCAGCAAATGGAGGAAGCCCTGTGGGGCATACAAACCCAGGCGCTAATTATTCGCTCCCTGCCCAATGATGGGCAAAAGCTGCAACGCCATTATTCGGGTACTAACCCGCCTTACCTGCACCACGAGGCTGCAAAACTAATAGCCGAACGCAAAATTGAGCACCTGCTGCTCGACCTGCCTTCGGTTGACCGCGAAGAAGATGGCGGGCTGCTCTTATCACATCATGCCTTTTGGCAGTACCCAAACTACACCCGCAAGCACTGCACCATTACCGAAATGGTATATGTGCCCAACGAGGTAAAAGACGGCATTTACCTGCTTAACCTTATGATAACCGCCCTTGAACTGGACGCCAGCCCCAGCAAACCGGTGTTGTACGGTATCATGGCAGAGTAAAACGGCACCGCCCTATGAACGGCTATTTCTGAGCGCCGCAATTATTAACATAGGCAAAAATAAGCCACTTCTCATCGTCGGTAATTTTTGCTTTCGGCTGCATTTTGGATAGGTTAATTTTCCACTGCTCGCCGCTAAACTGTTTGGGTTTGTACAGGCTATGGCATTTTCCGCATTTACCCATGTATAAATCTCGGCCTTTGGTAAGCTCTTCGAGAGAGGTTTTATACCCGTTTTCGGAACATTGTGCCAGGGTTTGTTCGGTAGGCACATAATAGGGCGTTTTGCACGAGGCAAGGGTAAAAAAGGACAATGTTGTAAGGCAAAAAAGAACAAATTTGCAGTTCATAAGCAGCTACTTTTTAGACATCATAAAAAATGGAAGGCGGCGCTTTGGCAGTAAAGATATTGAAATTTGGCTGCAGAACAATTTGGCACAGCCGAATTTTATGCTCAAACAGGCATAAATAACCCTGCAACTGTACTTGGGGCATTTTTTGCTGCCCGAAAAAGAAAGTAATGGCGCAACAGGGCTAACTTCAAGGAGAAAACTGCTATTTTTACCCGAACAAAAAACGGAACAGAACGACAACCGTTTCAATTTTTAACTAACGAATGCTTGTTAGTTTTTGAGAGAAAATTGTTTAACTTTGCCCTATGAAAATAATTGAATGTCCGCGCGATGCCATGCAGGGCCTTCATCGGTTTATTGATACCGATGTAAAGATCGCATACATTAACACTTTGTTGCAGGTAGGTTTTGATACCATTGATTTTGGCAGTTTTGTGTCGCCCAAGGTAATACCCCAAATGGCCGATACATGGAAAGTGGTATCACGCCTTGATCTGAGCGAAACAGATACCAAATTATTGGCCATAGTTGCCAACCTGCGCGGCGCCGAAGAGGCAGCAGGGTTTGAGCAAATAAGTTATTTGGGCTTTCCGTTTTCGGTTTCCAATACGTTTCAGCAGCGCAACACCAATGCTTCGCAGGCACAGGCTTTTGATATGGTGCAGGATATGTATGAACTTTGCCTCAAGAAAGGCAGGGAACTGGTAATTTACCTCTCTATGGGGTTTGGAAACCCTTACGGCGATGTTTGGGATATAGCCATTCTGGAACATTGGATTGACCGCTTTGTAACAATGGGTGTTGATATTATTTCCATTTCCGATACCGTAGGTGTAGCCACACCCGAACAAATAGCCGAAATTTTCCGCAATGTTAGCTATTATTTTCCGGCGGTGGAGTTTGGCGCCCATTTACATACCGAACTCCATAACTGGCTACCCAAAATTGATGCTGCCTTCCGCAATGGCTGCAAACGTTTTGACGGCGCACTGAAAGGTTTTGGCGGCTGCCCCATGGCACAAAGCAAATTGGTGGGTAATATGCCTACCGAATATTTAGTGGAATATTTTAAAGAAGAACGCGCCGATTTCTTTATTAATGAAACCGCTTTTGAACTGGCAAAATTGCTGGCCGATTCTATCTTTGAAGGAAGTGAAGCAACGCCGGCACCCGAAATTAATATTTGACCCGTTTGGTAAAACCTCTCCGTAAAACAAAAGTTTGGCATTTTTTATCCCAAACCAACCCAATATTGAATTTTTCTTTTCAATTTTCGGTTCTATACTTGCATCGGGTAAATGTGTGCAACAGGTTTGTATATTACGGTGCAAATTGTTTCAGAATTACTTTATCCACAAACCAATTCAATTATGGACGCGCTATTGTCTTCGGGTTCAATTATTTTATTAGTTATTTTATTCCTGGTAGTTACCGGTTCTTTTACCATTGTACCGCAAGGCCATGTATCGGTGGTTACGCTGTTTGGCCGCTACCGCCGTCTGCTTCACCCCGGTTTGGGGCTTAAAATACCCCTGCTGGAACGCATTTACAAACGCATTTCATTGCAAAACCGTGCCATTGAGTTGCAGTTTCAGGCAACAACCGTTGATCAGGCACATGTGTATTTTTCGGCCATGTTGTTGTACTCTGTGTTAGACGATCAGGAAAGAACCATTAAAAATGTGGCTTTTAAATTTGTTGACGAGCGCAGTTTTATGCAAGCGCTTTCGCGCACCATTGAGGGTTGCGTGCGCGGGTTTGTAGCCACCAAAAAACAAGCTGAGGTGCTGTCCCTGCGCCGCGAAATTGTAGAACATGTAAAAAAAGAAATTGACTCTACCCTTGAAACTTGGGGTTACCATTTGAGCGACCTGCAAATAAACGACATTACCTTTGACGAAGAAATTATGAAATCAATGGCCAAAGTGGTAGCATCGAGCAACCTGCGTGTAGCTGCCGAAAACGAAGGACAAGCCCTGCTCATTACCAAAACCAAAGCCGCCGAAGCAGAAGGAAATGCCATAAAAATTGCCGCCGAAGCCGAAAGGCAAGCCTCTCAACTGCGCGGGCAGGGGGTAGCCCTGTTTAGGGAAGAAGTTGCACGAGGTATGACACAAGCCGCCCGCGAAATGGAATCAGCTCATTTAGATGCTTCGTTTATTTTGTTTGCTATGTGGACCGAAGCGCTGCGGCATTTTGCCTCTGAAGGTAAGGGGAACGTTATTTTCCTCGACGGATCTTCTGAAAGTATGAAGCGAAACCTGCAGGAACTTATGGGAGTAAACCTTCAGGACATGCTCAATAAAGACGGCAAAAAGTAAGCGTATAACTTGAGTTGCACTATTTATTGATTTGGCTGCAAGAGTGAAAGGTAAAAGTTTGTTTCACTTAAATTGAAGGTTTATACTTATTTGCATAACCTCCTGAAAATTAAATACTTATGAAAAAAACATGGTTTGGTATTTTCTTTGCTGTTATGGTGGTTTTGGGTTTTTCCGCCTGTGATAACGACGAAAAAGAAGATTTTACCTCTGAAAATGCTGCCGACTTAGTAGCAGGCGCACTCAAAAAAAATACCAATGGCTTTGCCGCCCACCTTAATGATGCAAGCATTTGGCTGGAAGAAGGAAGCGGTAAGCTATTGGCTGCACAGGAATGGGAATGCGGCTTCAGCGGCGATTCTACTTTTGTGGCAACAAAAGCGGTGGCCGGCAATACCTATTCCTATAACATGAGCTATGTCTATTCCACCACCTGTAGTGCGCTTAATGTGCCTACAGAATTTGTGGTAAACCTCATTGCCAACGGCAACTACGAAGACAACCGCATTCAGTCGGCCGATACGACCAATTTGGGTATGGTATTTACAGGGTTGCTGCCACCGGCAAACCAATACACGCTTAACGGCTTTTTTGCCCGAGATGGCACACAAACCCACAAAATAACTAATAAGTATTTTACGAGCCTCATAACCTTATCTGTAACTGGTGTTACCATAGATAAAACAAGCTATGCTATAACCGGCGGTACGGGTTATGTTACGGTAACGATAAATTTAGATGACAAGGTAAGAATTTACTCCGGAAACCTAACCTTTAACGGCAACGGCTCGGTTACCTTTGTGCTAAACGGCAACAGCTATACGGTTGATTTGTATGGGTAATTATACTTTACAAAAAAAATGGGTTGCGGTAACTGCCGCAACCCATTTTTCTTTGAGAAAAGCCAACATTACAAAATCAGCATGGCATCGCCGTAGCTGAAAAACTGGTATTTTTGTTTTACCGCCTCTTCGTAGGCGCGCATTACCAAATCATAGCCGGCAAAGGCGCAAATCATAATGATAAGGCTGGTTTGCGGCAGGTGGAAATTGGTAATCATGCAATCGGTAAGTTTAAAATCGTACGGAGGGTAAATAAACAGGTTGGTCCAGCCCGATGCAGGTTTAAGCATATTGGAGGCAGTAACTGAAGATTCAATGGTTCTTACCGAAGTAGTACCTACTGCACATACTTTTTTGCCTGTTTCGCGGGCAGTGTTTACTAAATTTGCCGTAGTTTCGGGAATGAAAAAATACTCTGCATCCATTTTATGCTTCGACAAGTCTTCAACCTCAATGGGTCTGAACGTGCCTAAACCAATATGAAGGGTTACCTCGCCAAAATTTACTCCTTTCAGTTCCAGCCTTTTCATGAGTTCCTTGCTAAAATGCAATCCGGCTGTAGGTGCGGCTACCGCCCCCTCTTCTTTGGCATATACCGTTTGATATCTTTCTTTATCAATATCTTCGGGTTTGCGTTTAATATATTTAGGCAAGGGGGTGCTGCCCAATTCATCTAACCTGTTACGGAACTCTTCATCAGAACCCGAAAATAAAAACCTGATGGTTCTGCCTCTTGATGTGGTATTATCTACCACTTCGGCTACCAATAAATCATTGTCGCCAAAATAGAGTTTGTTGCCAACCCGTATTTTGCGGGCAGGGTCAACCAGCACATCCCACAACCTTTGCGGGTTGTTTAATTCGCGCAGGAGAAATACTTCAATTTTGGCGCCGGTTTTTTCTTTTTTTCCGTATAACCTTGCCGGAAAAACTTTTGTATTATTAATAACCATTACATCACCGTCGTCAAAAAAGTTCAGCACGTCTTTAAAAATATGATGCTCAATGGTGCCGGTTTTACGGTTAACCACCATCAGACGCGACTCGTGGCGTGTATCGGCCGATGGATACTGTGCAATCAGCTCTTTGGGAAGGTTAAAGTTAAAGTCAGATAGTTTCATAAATCGGGTAATACAAATTTGGTTCTTGTCTTGTTTCTAAAAGTACGTTGGCCAACAAAACAAACAGAAAGCGCTAAAAGTTGGCGTTTTGGGGTCTTATGTATAAAATGGGGTCAAAAATAACTTTTTTCGGTGTGATTGGTTAAATTTGGCTTAAATTTGTAAATAATTGTGCGTTGGTTTCACTAACAAGATATAGTCGGCGGCATAGCTTATAACTTTGTACAATTAGAGGGAATAAACCTGTGCGCCGTTTTTTAATTTGCTTCTAACTGTTTTGGGTTGTGTTTGTTTTAATCAAAATAATTTCAGAAGCCGTATTTCAGGCGTTGCAGGAGTTGTGGAACAACCGCCTGCGCACCTTTTTATCGGTATTGGGCATTACCATTGGCATTTTTTGTGTAATTGCCGTTCAAATGATGGTAGAAAGCGTGCAGCGAAACGTTAAACAATCATTTCAGCGACTGGGAGATGATGTGGTATATGTTGACCGTTTTCCGTGGAGCGAAGACCCTTCGGCTAACTGGTGGAAATACATCAGGCGGCCTTTTCCTAAACTCAATGAGTTTAAGGCCATACAGGAAAAAGTACCTTCTGCCGCTGCCGTTACACTCCGTATTATAGTCCGCGGTCAAGACCTCAAATACCACAGTAATTCCATAGAAAACGTACCCATGGCTGCCGGAACCCATGATTTTGGCAGCATTTTTAACCTTGAATTTGAGGAAGGGCGGTTTTTTAACCAAATAGAGTCGCAGGTGGGAAGCAATGTTATTATTTTGGGCAACACGTTGGCTACGCAGTTGTTTCCAAGCGTTTCGGCAGCCATTGGCCGTGAGGTGCGCATGAGCGGCAAAAAACTGCGGGTGGTGGGCGTTCTTAAACGCGAAGGTAAAAGCTTGCTGGGCGATGGTTTTGATGAAATAGCCTTTTTGCCCTACAACTATATGCGCCGTTATGTAGATACCAACAGCGAAAACATGATGCCCCTTGTTGCCGTTAAAGCTGCCGAAGGGGTTAGTATTGAACAACTTAAAGATGATATTACCAGCGTATTGCGCGCAGAACGGAAACTTAAACCCAAAGAAGAAGACAACTTTGCCCTTAACCAAATGAGCCTGCTTACCGCTGTTATTGATAATGTATTTGCCGTTATTAACTTTGCCGGCTTTATTATCGGCATTTTTGCCATTCTTGTAGGCGGCTTTGGCATTGCAAACATTATGTTTGTATCGGTAAAGGAAAGAACGGGTATTATTGGCATTAAAAAATCATTGGGCGCAAAAAACTATTTTATACTAATAGAGTTTCTGGTAGAAGCCATTTTTCTGTGCATTTTGGGTGGTTTTCTGGGGTTGGTGCTGGTATGGCTTTTGTCTTTGCTGGGCAACAATTTTATTGAGAGTTTTAAACTGGCCGTTTCTGTTAAAAATATTCAAACAGGCATTATGTTGTCTGTTATTGTAGGCATTTTAGCGGGTTTTATACCGGCGCTCAGCGCTGCCCGAATGAACCCGGTAGAAGCCATCAGACAGCGCTTTTAATCGTGCAACAGATTGTTTATGAAAACATTGTATATAGTACGACATGCAAAATCGAGCTGGAAAGAAGCCGGTTTAGAAGACATAGACCGGCCCCTGAATGAACGCGGTAAACACGATGCGCCTGAAATGGGTAAATATTTAAAGCAACAAGGAGTAAAGCCCGACGCCCTGTACAGCAGCCCCGCAAAACGTGCCCAAAAAACCGCACAACTCATAGCTGCCGAACTGGGTTTTGATAAGGATAAAATTTCCATACAGCCTGTACTCTATACTTTTAACCCCAATGTAGAGGCAATACTGAACTTTATTGCGCAACTTCCCGATGAACAGCAAACCGTAATGCTTTTTGGGCATAACCCCACTTTTACCGAACTGGCCAACCATTTTACCAAAAACCGCTTTACCGCCGAAAACCCTACCTGCAGCGTGGTTGGCCTGCAATTGCACATCAATACATGGAAAAAAAGCCCCCGGGCAGAGGCAGATTTGCACCTGTTTGCCAGCCCTAAAAAGTCTTTTTAAGTAACCACCGGGTTTTTAAAAGCTTGAGTAGCACGGCTACCACCCTGGGTTGCAAGGCAAATTTTACCCGAAATTAGGTAATACAAGCTTTTTTTGCCAATTTTACCCCAAAATACTATGCAAGCATTATTGCGCAGTGGACCATATTAAACTTCTTTGCACAAATGTGTCAAAGTAGTGCCGCCTTACTGCTTATAACCTGTTGCCGCCATGCCAGACAACAAAGTAAACGTTTTTATAGCTTTTTCGCCTGCCGACACGGCACTTAAAGACGAACTGGAAGAGCATTTAACCATTTTGCAACGCCAGGGCGTTATTAATGTCTGGCATAACCAAAAAATTGAAGCCGGTCAAGACTTTGGCGAAATTCAGGCACAGGCATTGCAAAACGCCCAAATTATCCTGCTACTCATTAGTTCCGATTTTCTGGCCTCCGACAATGCCTATGAAAACGAGGTGCTAAAAGCGCTTGAACGTCACAAACAAGGACAAGCCAGGGTAATACCCGTAATTTTGCGCGATTGCATCTGGAAAACCGGCGCTCTGGGGCAACTGGCGCCATTGCCCCAAGGTGCAATACCCGTAACCGAATGGGATAACCCCGACTCGGCTTTTAAAAACATAGCCTCCGAAATTCAGAAAATAGTTGCCCGGTTTACCCTGCAAAACGGCGCTTGGGTATATGAGCAAAACCCCGACAGTGCCGGTTCAAAACCCAAAATAAACCGTTGGCTGGCGGCCGTAATTGGTATTGTGGCCATTACCGCCGGTCTTTTTGCAGGCATTGCCTACCAAAACAAAGCTACCGAAGCCAAACTGGAAGAAGATAAAAAACAATTAATCAACAACCTGCAGGGCGATTGGGTAAACCCCAATACCGACGACTCCTTTGTACACCGCCTGCAGTTCAGAGAAAACTATGTGGGTGTTTATAGCCTTGGAAATAACGAAGAAATTTACTGGGGCGAGCAGGAGGTGCAGATTGTTACGGCCCGAAAATGCAAGGTAAACTACGAAGATGGCCTTAGCTTTGACCTGGAGGTGGTTAAGTCTAACCTTTTTGATACACTGGTTGAAAATCTGGTGGTCATTTACCGCCTTGATACTCCCGGCATTATGGGACTGCGCAACAGCAGGCTGGTGCGTGAAAAAACCTTGCAACTGCTTGCCATGCGAAACCCCAATAAAAGCACCTCCCGACTCGATACCGCCCAATTTGTGCTAAAAAACCAAAATGTTGTAAACCTAAAAGACCTTAACCTCACGCCGCGCATGATTTTAGACGTAGCTGCCATGCCGGCCGATACCACAAAAACACCCATAAACGCCACTAAAGTAAGCAAGGCAATTGAACTGCGCAAATTAAACATCCTTACACCCGATACCGTTAAGCTAAACACGGCGCCTACAGAAGACAAAAGTAATCAGCTAAACCATATTGGAGATTCAAAAATACGGGTATTACCCGCCACCACCCCCGATTCGGCAGTCCTTGGAAGGGTAAAAACAAAAAACGCCATCAGGCAAAGTAAATAACCACTCACCGTGCAATAAAAACACAGTCAGTTCGTTTTTAAACTATTCATATTATTTCATTAAAAAACTTTGCAAAAAATTTATGAAAAATTGGTTTCTATTGTTTTTTGTTGCCTTTCTGGCGCTAAATGCCAATGCAGTATATGCACAAGGCAACGGAAAAAATCAAGGGAAAGCTACCGGCAAACCCGCATCCGTAAAACAACAACAAGAAGAACAGGAAAAAGAGCACCTTGAAAAGAAAGAGCAAAAAGAGGCTGCAAAAGAACAAGGTAAAGTTGCCCGCGACGAAGCTAAAGACAAAGCCGAAGGCGTAAAAGAAGACGGAAAAGGTAAACAGGAAAAAGCCAAGGCCAAAGAAAAGGGGAAAAAAGATAAGAAGAAGAAAAAAAATAAAAAGAACAAAAAGAAAAACAAGAAAAACAAGAAAACAAAAGATAAAAAGGAGTTGGAAACCAAAGATAAGAAAACCGATGCTAAAGTAAAACCGGCTCCCAAAGCTAATGACCTGTAACCATATTGGTTGTCCAATAAAAAATGCCCCGATGAGCAATCATCGGGGCATTTTTTATTGGCTTGCCAGGATAAAACGAGGTTGTTAAGGAAAAACAACCCCCGAAAATTTATCAATATCCATTTGCGGAATGGTGGCACTGTAAATGCTGTCAATTTTTTGGATAAAAAAGTTGGTCAGCAGGGCATAACCCCGGTCGTGCGGGTGAATGCCATCAAGGCCAAAAAAGCCACCCGAAATAAAATCTGCATTAAGCGAAATGCCATTAAAAGCAGTACCTGCACGCAGGTTGTTAAAATACTCATCGGTATCAATAACCGGTATATTCAGGTTTTGGGCGGCAGCCTTAATGGCACGGTTATACGCTTTAATGGTAGTAATACATAGCTGCACTTCGTTTCTGTCTAACACCTGGTCTTGTACAAGCGGGTTAGCTTGGCTTAAACCATAAGGTGCAATGCTGTCGTTGCCGTTAATGAGCAATGTGTCGGGTCGGCCAATTTCGGTGCCGGCGGGCAGCAGAATAAGGTCGTTATAAAAAGAATTGGGGTTATACAAGGCTTTTCTTACCCCGGCAGTGGTGGTAATGTAGAGGGGCAGTTTTTGTGCGCAACTGTCGGGGCCTTGCGCTTCATAAGACACAGCATTAAAGTAAGGGAATTTGGTTAAATCGGGTATGGTAAAAACAAGCCCTTGGGCGCCGGTAGCAGTAAGCGCATTCAGCAATTGCTGGTAGTTGCCGGCAAAAGTAACCGTATCGGTAAGTGCAAAGAGCGATACCTGTGTATTGCCATTGTACCCTCCGCCGGTAGCGGCAAAGGCAAGGGCATCTGTAATGCCCAGCCAGTTGGTAAAAAAGGTGGGCTGTAAATCTTGTACGGTTTGTGTTATCATTTGCAGGTAAGTGGTACCCGGCGAAACCATGCGTTTAAGATAAGCGTTGAGTAGGTACATAAAGCCGTTGTTAATATCGGCTACTTTCATGTTTGGAATGCCAAGGTTGTTAAAAGGCGCCAGACTACTTACACCAGATTCCCATGCGGGGTCGGGCTGAGATTTTGAAAGACTGGGTTTGGCGTTTCCGCAGGAGTCAATGCTTAATCCGTTAAGCACAAACATGCCCGAGCCATTGCCCTCGGGCAGGTAGGGCTGGTTAAAAGCGCCTCCGCCGGCCAAGGCAAGTTGCCCGGCCAGCAAACTGGGGTAAGAGGTTTCCTGAGCATATCGTGTAAGCCCGTCGCCGGTGGTGCCTGCGGTAAAAGAGCAGCCAACGGCTAAATAAGTTGCAAAATTACCGGTACCGGCTGTAATATCGGGTTGTTCAATTTCATCATTACAGGCCGGTGCAACCATTACAAACAGCAGAACCGTTATGGCGAGGCATAATGAGCTTAATCTTTTTTTCATATTTAGGTGTATTTAGAATGAATACTGCAAACCGATGCCCGGAATAATCACTTTGGCAGTGTAGGTGCCTTCGAAATTGTTTTCTTCGTTTACGGTTGTACGCTCAAAACCTTGTCCGTAAAGGAGCGACAGGTCAACCTGCAGTTTGGGCGAGACATTCAGGGTGGCGCCTGCGGTGCCAACTAAGCGGTCGGTATCGGGCACATCGGGGGTTACGCAGCAGTCGGGGGCGGCGGCAAGGTCGTAGTAAATGCCTGCTCTGAATGATAATTTTGGCCCGGCCACATATTGTCCGCCTATGCTAAACCGATAGGTATTTTGGTAATTTCGCGTCAGTTTGAGTTCGGTGGCGCCGGCAATGGTGTCGGCATATTCAAATTTAAGTTCCTTAAATATATTCCATCCAGCCCGTTCTACATCTAAGGAAATAAAACTGGCATTCGATTTATCGGACAAAATACCTTCCTTAGTGCCGTTAAAGTAGTAGGTAACACCTGCGGAAAACAAATCGGGCAAGCCCACATTCATATCAAAATTGCTATCGGGGAATAGAATTTCGGCGCCCTGCGGTACGGTAAAATCAGCCTTTCCATTTAAGTTTACCCTTGCGGCCGATTTGTAAGACAGCCCTACGGATAGTTTGTCTTCCCAGGGTTCAACATAAAGACCGGTAGTAAATCCAAAGCCAACACCGCTTGCCGAGAGCTTTGCCGTTCCATAGCCTGTTTGTCCGTAAATGGGTATGGCCCTTTGAATGGCAAAATTGCCCCACCCGAAAACAAGCCCCAATCCTATGCCAATGCGTTCATTAATGTTATAACCTATGGTAGGCTGAGTAAAGATGGTGGTAAGCCCCACGTTTTGCACCAGAAATTTACCTACCCAATCATTGGGGTAGCTAAGTTTGCTGCCAAAAGGGGTGTAAACCCCCACGCCAAAGGTAAACCCTGTTGTTTGGGTATTATGCTCTGCTTTGCCTAAGCGTTGGGTGTAATATAGCGAGAAGGGCGTTACCAGTTCAAAGGTGTTGCTGCTGCTTAGGCGGGTAGAAGCTTGTAAAAAATTTATTTTGGCAAATGCCGGATTAACCCCAAACGAAATTTTGCGACCCTGTAAAAAGCCCATGGCACCGGGGTTGTAATAGAGTGCCGCAGCATTAAGTGGCACAGAAGTTCCGGCATGTGCCATGCCAATTTGCTGTTGGCCTTGCAGGGCTATCTGGAAACCGCCGCCATACGCCTGTCCACAGACAAGCAAAACGGTTAACAGAAGCATAAATTTTTGCATGTGGAAAATGGTTTATAGTGGTAAGTAAAATGGGTTTGGATAGTATTGAAAAAAGCAGGTAATAAAAAGGGACTTATGTATTGGTGTGAACTGCCGTTACTGTCCTATTTGTATTTTAACCGTATTTAAACGGCTTGCTTGCTGTATTTGCAGCAGGTACAAGCCCGGCATTAACCCCGATGTGTTGATGTTAACCGTTTGCGCGTTGCCGGTTAGCACTTGTTGGTAAACGGTTTGCCCAGCTGCGTTAAGGAACTTAAGGTAATGTGCATTGGAGAAATTAACCTTTACAGTTAAATTGTCTATGGCAGGGTTGGGGTAATATTGCAGCGCCAACGGCGGTTGCCCAAGTTCTATGCCTACGGTTTGCTCATTCAATTGGTGTCGCAGAAAAAACTTCCATATTTCGGCAGTTTCGCTCATGTCGTTATTGGGTTGCAGCCACGTATGCTCCATACCGGTTGCGGTGTATAAAATTACCTCGCTGTTATTGCTGCACAGGTCATATTCGATTTTATCTATGGTAATGCCGTCGTTTGCAGTATTGGCTACAGGGGTTGATGCTGGGGCGGTTAGGGCGCAATTATTGTTGGTAACCCAAAAATTAATGGTAGCGCCAACAGATTGCAGCCCCAACAGCGTATTGCCATCGTATGGCACAACTGAGTCGGCGGTGCCGTGTACGTGCATAACAGGCACAGACCTGCCGGGCGAGCAATTTCCAATAACCGAAGTGGCAAACGTACCAGACCCCGATGCAATGGCGGCTATGCGGTTGCTTAACTCGCAGGCCAGCCGGTGGCTCATAATGCCGCCCATGGAAAAGCCGGTAGCATAAACGCGGTTCTGGTCAATATGATATTGAGCATACATAGTATCTATAAGAGCCGATATAAATCCTACATCATCGGCCGAGCCAAAAGGGTTGGCGCCGCTGTTCCATGCAGCAGCGCCAAAAAGGGCATCAACCGCATCGGGGTAAACGGCAATAAAGCCTGCAGTATCGGCTGCCATGTTAAAACCTGTTCCAAGCATAATGCCGTTTCCGCTATCGCCCAAGCCATGCAAAACTATAACCAGCGGCATTTGCGAATTGGGGGTGTAAGTGGGCGGAAGATGTATTATGTAGGTGCGGTTTACCCCATTGTGTACAAAACCCGAATTTACATTTTGTGCTGACAAGCACATACAGGCAGCAAACCAAAACAGTAAAATTGCGGCAATATTGGTTTTCATGTGTTAGTATTGTTTTGAAATTTTTTGTTGAAATAATAGGGGGTAAAGATAAGTCTTTATGCTGTATTTCTGTTTTTTGTTGGGTAATCTTAACACTCAAATATTTGGTGTTCGGGTTGCCCGCCGTACGCCGGTGAATGAATTTGACGGCATTGTTTGGAACAGTTGGCTTTTTGGTAGCCCTTTGTTGTACTCTTTTTTTGCAAGGTTAAGCGCTTACTGTTGTGCAGGAGCGGTTTTGTTGTATTACCTTTGCCGTTATGCAACATAAACAGAATGCCACAGGCAACTCAAAGTCTGTTTTTATTTTAGGGCCGGCTTATCCATATCGGGGCGGCATTGCCTCTTTTGGCGAGCGGCTGGCACAGACTTTCCTGCATGAATCGCATCGGGCACACCTTTATACCTTTACCCTTCAATATCCCGATTGGCTTTTTCCGGGCAGTACCCAGTTTAGCAACGACCCGCCCCCAAACCTGCCTATTACCCGGTTGTTTAACTCTATGAACCCGGTAAACTGGTACCGGTCTGGAAAGCTGTTGCAGCAATTGCAACCCGATGTGGCCGTTTGGCAATACTGGTTGCCCCATTTGGCGCCCTGCATGGGCACGGTAAACCATATACTTGCCAAAAATAACCATACACGCATTGTGGGGCTTATTCATAACCTTACACCACATGAAAAAAGCCCTGCCGACCGGCTGCTGAACCGGTATTTTGTTCAGTCGTGCCATGGTTTTGTAACCCTTTCGGGGGCGGTGCAGGAGGAGGTAAAATGGTTTAACGGGTCAAAACCGGTTTTGTTGATACCGCACCCGGTGTACGATAATTTCGGTGAAAAAGTAGGAAAGGAGGAGTCGCGCCGGTTTTTAAATATAAAGCCCGATGCAAAACTGATACTGTTTTTTGGCATCATCAGGCCGTATAAAGGGCTTGATGTTTTGCTTCGGGCAATGAGCAATGACCGTGTGCGGCAATCGGGCATTCAATTACTGGTTGCCGGTGAATACTACCACAATCAATCGTATTACACGCAGCTTATAAACGAATTGCAGTTGCAAAATTCGGTAACACTGCACCCGCAGTTTATACCCAATAACGAGGTGAAATATTACTTTTGCGCAGCCGATATGGTGGTACAGCCCTACCGCACAGCCACACAAAGCGGCATTTCGCAAATGGCTTACCAGTTTGAACGCCCTATGCTGGTAACCGATGTGGGCGGGTTGTCTGAAATTGTGCCGAATGGCGAAGCCGGATATGTAGTAAAGCCCGAAAGTCCCGAAGCCATAGCTGCTGCCCTGCTCGATTTTTATGACAACCGCCGCGAAGCCGGCTTTTCTGCCGAGGCTGCCCGCCAAAAGAGCCGCTTTAGTTGGGAGGCCATGGCAAGCGGTATTTTGCAGGCCGCTATGCGGTAAACAGCGCCCAAATTTTGGGTAAAAAAATGAGGCAACCAACAATTGCGGCACTAATTGCCGCCACCAATACGGCACCGGCAGACATATCTTTTACCCTTCCGGCTAAAGGGTCAAAATTGGGACTGGCCATGTTGGTAAGTTGTTCAATGGCAGAGTTAAAAATTTCGGCAGCCATTACCAACCCTATGGCAAAAATTACCATGCACCATTCGTAAACGGTTAAACCTATATACCAGCTACAAGCCAAAACGGCGAATGCACAAAAAGCGTGTATCTGCATGTGACGCTCGCGCCGTAGCGCCTGCCAGATGCCCCTGAAAGCATAACCAAAACTGTTTAGCTCTTTTTTCCAAAAACCCGAATCGGGTTGTTTTTTGGCGGGCATGTTCATAAAGCAGAAATGCAAATAGCAGTTTACTTAATATTTAACAACTGTCGCAGTGCGGCAACATAGCGCGCAAAAGCATCTTTACCGGTTTGGGTAATGCGGTAAGAAGTATTGGGGTATTTATCAACAAACCGCTTGCGTACCTCCAGAAATTTTTTTACCTCTAAGGTATTGATATGGCTGGCCAAATTTCCGTCGGTAATGCCTAATTGCTGTTTAAGGGTTAAAAAATCTACCCAATCGTTGGCAGTTAGCAAAACAGACATAACAGCCACTCGTACCCGGCTGTCGAAGGCTTTGTCCATTTGTCGCAAAATGTCTTTCATGCAAAGCAGGTTAAAGTAAATGGCGTACAACAATTCTTTGCAATATTACGCAAAAACAAAAGTATTGCCAAATGAATAAGATAGCCCGGATACCTTGACTGGAAAATTTACTTGTTGGATAGTTTGTAAAACTGAGCCTTAATGCCCCCAAAAGTGGGCAATACCCAGGTAGGCAATTGCACCGGCGGTATAACCCAAAAAGCCGGTAAAGGTAATGCGGCGCATATACCAGAAGAACTCAATTTTTTCAATACCCATAATAGCCACGCCCGCAGCCGAACCTATAATGAGCAAACTGCCGCCCGTACCTGCTGCATAGGCCAGAAACTCCCAAATTCTATGGTCCATCGGAAATTGCTCAACCGAATACATTTTCATCACTGCGGCTACCAAAGGCACGTTATCTACTACCGCGGATAACAGGCCAATGAGGTAAATAATAATATCGAGGTTTCCTACCGTATTGGTTAAATATACAGCCGCATCTTGCAGCGCGCCAATAGCGCCCAGGCAACCTACGGCAGACAAAATGCCAAAGAAAAATAAAATACTGGCCGAGTCTATTCTTGAAAGGGCATGTATGGCCGAGTATTTTTGTTTTTCGGCGCTGTCTTTCTTTTTATGAAGCAGTTCGGTGGTAAGCCACATAATACCTACGCTAAAAAACATGCCCATAAATGGCGGAAGATGGGTTATGGTTTTAAAAACAGGAACAAATATAAGCCCGCCAATACCTAACCCAAGCATGAGGTTTCGCTCAAAGGAAGTGGTGTGGAATTCTGTTGCAACTTGCCGGGTTTCAAAATTGCCTTTGAGAAAAAATGACTGGTATAGAAGCGGCACAAAAAGGCATATTAAGCTGGGTATAAATAACTCTTTCATAATGTTTATCGTACTAATTCGCTCACCAATCCAGAGCATGGTAGTGGTAACATCGCCAATAGGTGTCCAGGCGCCGCCGGCGTTGGCTGCAATTACAATCATACTGGCAAAAACCAGGCGGTCTTCTCTTCCCGGTATGAGTTTGCGCAGCAAGGAAGCCATTACAATAGCCGTTGTAAGGTTATCTAATACCGCTGAGAGGAAAAATGCCAGCACACTGGTAGTAAACAGCAATTTGCGTTTGTTGCTGGAGGTAATTTGGTTGGTAACTACCCTAAACCCCTCATGCATGTCAATCAGTTCCACAATGGTCATTGCTCCAAGCAAAAAGAACAAGATGTTCATAATTTCGGGCAGCATTTCGTTGAGTTTTTCCTCAAGAAGATGATGGTCTGAGGTAAACATGGCGTAGCAGGTCCACGTTATTACCCCCAAAAGTATTGATGAAACTGCTTTGTCAATTTTTAAAGGATGTTCCAGCGCAATAGCCAAATAGCCCGCAACAAAAATGATGATAATAAGGAACTCCATACAATGGCACCGGTTAAGTTTTGTGGAAAAAGTGCGCCAAAGTTAGAGTTAAAACAGATACAAAACCCCCAGATTGATTGAATAATTTTACCAAAATTTGCAGACTTTGCAATATAACACCGGCAGAAATTCGGGTTAAGGAATATTATTCATAGCTTAAATGCTTCCCTGAAGAGCAAGAATGCCCAAATAAGTGAGCGCTCCGGCAACATATCCTATAAAGGCAAGGAAGGAAATTTTG
This sequence comes from Sphingobacteriales bacterium TSM_CSS, assembly GCA_002212985.1. Lineage (GTDB taxonomy): Bacteria > Bacteroidota > Bacteroidia > Chitinophagales > UBA2359 > UBA2359. The sequence goes on along the minus strand of NBMY01000150.1, from coordinate 16,352 downwards.
CGCACATACCAGAAAAATTCAATTTTTTCGATGCCCATAATGGCTACTCCTGCAGCCGAACCAATAATAAGCATACTGCCGCCTGTGCCTGCGCAATAAGCCAGAAAAATCCAAATGGTATGGTCTGTAGAAAATTGTTCTAATGAGTACATTTTCATTACGGCAGCCACCAACGGTACATTATCTACTACCGAAGACAAAATACCGATGAGAAAAATTATCAGGTCTAAGTTACCTACGGTATTGCTTAAAAAGATGGCTGCATGTTCCAATACACCAATAGCCCCCAGGCAACCAACGGCAGCTAAAATACCAAAGAAGAACAAAATACTGGCAGAGTCAATACGGGAAAGGGCGTGTATGGTAGAAAACTGATGCTTTTCGTCGTGGTGTTTGCCACGGTGCAACAGTTCGGTAGCCAGCCACATAATACCCACCCCCAAAAACATACCCATAAACGGAGGCAGGTGTGTAATGGTTTTAAAGATAGGAACAAATACAAGGCAGCCTATACCCAGCCATAATATCAGGTTTCTTTCAAAATCTATTGTTTTAAACGTTGTTTTTATTTCCCGTGCTTCATAAGAGCCTTTGAGCAAAAACATTTGAAAAAACAACGGAACTATTAGACATATAAGGCTTGGAAAAAATAAGTCTTCAATAATATTAAAAGCGCTAATGCGGTTACCTATCCATAGCATAGTGGTGGTAACGTCGCCAATGGGCGACCATGCACCGCCGGCGTTAGCAGCTATCACTATCATACTGGCAAAAACAAGCCGGTCTTCTTTATTGGCTATCAATTTGCGCAGCAAGGAAGCCATTACAATGGCGGTGGTGAGGTTATCTAATACTGCCGATAAAAAAAATGCAAGAATGCTGGTAGTAAACAGTAGTTTGCGTTTGTTTCCGGTGGTAATGAAGTTGGTAATAACCCCAAAACCCTCGTGTATATCAATCAGTTCAACAATGGTCATAGCGCCTAATAAAAAGAACAGAATGTTCATGATTTCGGGCAGCAATTCGGTAAGTTGTTCCTCGGTGTGATGGTGGTTTTCCGAAAATAATGCAAAAACGCTCCAGCAAACAACTCCCAATAAAATAGCCGATACAGCCTTGTCAATTCTAAGCGGGTGTTCTAAGGTAATGGCTAAATACCCGATAATAAAAATTATGATGATTAATGCTTCCATGAATTATTAATATAGTATTATATTAAAATATATGTTTATTTGGATTTTGAGATAAAAACATTTCATGAATTTAAGCTACCACATTCGTTCAAGGTCCTTGCCCGTGAAAGTATGGTTGCGCTGGGTAAAGTAGCTGTCTGATTCACCTTTTTTAAGCTTCAGGTGGTCTTTGTTAAATAACCTGTACACCCACGAAAGCGGGGTAAGGACAAGAAAAAACAAGATACCCAGCAGAATAACCCCGTTAATTTTGCCCAATACATGAGCCAGTTGCATCCAATTGCGGTGTATAAACTCAGAAACAGGTTTTAAAAATATGCCGGTTAGTAACAGCAGTATGGCGGCATACAACAGGTAAATATGGTTAAGCCAAAGGTACAGTACCAATGCCGCCAGCGCCAGCACGGCCATGGTTTCTATGGGTTGAGGTTGTTTATTCATAAAGGCAGTAAAAAAGTTAGGAAATTGAATTTTGAAAAACAAGCACCCGGTTTCCCGAAGTACGGATGGCAAATGCACCCGGAAAAACCTGTTTAAAAGTGCTTCGGTAAAAGGTATTGGAGGTTTTGTTTAAATCTGGGTAACCTGTCATGGTATTATACAAAAGCAGCCCGCCGTGGTTCAGCCTGCTTTTCAGCAGTTGTAAAAATTCGGCGCTTCTGAATTTTGAAGGGGTGTTGGTATCAATAAATATATCAACGGCAATTAAATCGTAAAACCGGGTATCGGTTGCGGCAAAGTCAAAGGCATCGGCGGTAAAAAAATCGGTATGTGCCAGCACGTCGGGCAAAACAAACTGTCTCGACAAGGAAATAACCACTTCGTCAATATCTACCGCCACAAAACGGGTTTGGCGTTGGTTAAAAAATTGGTACAGCATCAGCGGAACACTGCACAACCCAACGCCCAATACCAAAACAGTTTGCAGGTTTTTTTGCGCTATTTTAAGATGCCGGAAAGGAGTATAAAAAGTGTCATACAGGTCTTCGTATGAATAGGTTGAATTACCCGAATCTAAACGTAGCCGGCCGCGGCTCAACCGAACCTCCAGCACCGGGTTATAAGAACTGCTGGTTTTGGCAAGCAACAACGGATACAAATAACTGAACCAAATTTTACAAGACGATACCTTAATGCCGGCAGGCAAATTGCTGCGCATGGGCTTTTTTGCTGGTTAATAAGGGCAATAATAGAAAAAAACAGGCAGAATAGGCCTGTTTTGCAAACAAAAAAATGCAATTGTTGGTAAAATGCCGCCGAGAGTGTATTTTTGCAGGCTGTTTAAAAGCACTATTTATTTTTTATGTGTTAAACATGGATAAATAATTGCATTCGTTACAATTTTATCCTGTTTCGAACGGCAACAATGTTTGCCGGTTACATTAAACCACTAAAGTATAAAACAAACAATATAAGCACTTATGAATTTAGTTTATTTCGTTCCTCTGGTAGCTCTTTTGGGGTTTGTTTACATTTTTTTGCGCTCTTCATGGATTATAAAACAACCTGAAGGAGAGGCTAAAATGAAACATATCAGCCAGTTAATAGCCAATGGCGCAATGGCTTTTTTAAAGGCCGAATACCGTGTGCTGGCTATCTTTATTGTCATTACCGCTGCATTGCTGGGTGGGCTTAGTTTAACCGATGCCAATTCATCGCCCCTTATTATGCTGGCATTTGTGGTTGGTGCTGTTTTTTCCGGAACAGCCGGGTTTATAGGTATGCGGGTAGCTACCCGCGCCAATGTGCGCACGGCACAGGCCGCCCGAAGCAGTTTGTCTAAAGCACTTGATATTTCCTTTGCAGGTGGTTCGGTTATGGGTACCGGTGTGGTATCTTTGGGTTTATTAGGATTGAGCCTGCTTTTTTTGCTCTTTAACTTTTTGTTTAACCAAGGCGGTACCGATGCCGATATGATGCGCGTGCTGAACGTGCTCACGGGTTTTTCACTTGGTGCCGAAAGCATAGCGCTGTTTGCGCGCGTTGGCGGCGGTATTTATACAAAAGCTGCCGATGTGGGTGCAGATTTAGCCGGTAAAGTAGTAGCAGGTATTCCCGAAGACGACCCCCGAAACCCCGCTGTAATTGCCGACAATGTGGGCGACAACGTGGGCGACGTGGCCGGTATGGGTGCCGACCTTTTTGGGTCTTATGTGAGCACCGTTTTGGCTACTATGGTGTTGGGGGTACTGGTAAAGGCCAACTCAACCGATACCAGTTTTTCGGCCGTTATTCTTCCACTGCTTATTGCTGCCGTAGGAACTATTTTTTCAATGGTATCGTTTTTTGCCGTTAAGGTAAAAGAGGGCGGCAACCCGCAGGGCGCACTCAACCGAGGCAATGTGCTTGCCATTTTTCTTACAGCTATGGCCTCTTACTTTATTATTATCAACGTGCTGCCTGCACAGTGCGAAGAGTATAAAAAAATGGCCGATGGCAGCCTGAAACTCATGCACAGTTACCCCAGCATTAATATTTTCTATAGTGTGGTTATTGGTTTAATTGTAGGAGGGTTAATCAGTTTTATTACCGAGTTTTACTGCGCCATGGGCCGACGCCCGGTAATGAGCATTGTGCGCCAGTCGTTGTCAAGCCCGGCTACCAACATTATTGGAGGCATTAGCGTAGGTATGGAGTCAACTGCATTACCTGCCATTGTACTTGCTTCGGGCATTATCGGGTCTTATCTGGTTGGCGGTTTGTACGGTGTGGCTATGGCTGCCGCCGGTATGATGGCCACCACCGGTATTCAGTTAGCCATTGATGCCTTTGGCCCTATTGCCGACAACGCCGGCGGTATTGCCGAAATGAGCGGCTTGCCTAAGGAAGTACGCAAAAATACCGATGTGCTGGATGCCGTAGGCAATACCACTGCTGCTATTGGCAAGGGTTTTGCCATAGCTTCGGCTGCGCTAACCGCTCTGGCTTTGTTTGCTGCATTTATGGAAATAACCGGACTTCAAAGCCTCGATATTTCCAGCCCCTGGGTATTGGGCGGTCTATTGGTGGGCGGCATGATTCCTTATTTGTTCTCTTCCCTGGCCATCAGCTCTGTAGGACGTGCCGCCAACTCTATGGTGCTGGAAGTACAACGCCAGTTTCGCGAAATTAAAGGCCTGCTCGAAGGTAAAGAAGGTGTGGAAGCAGATTATGCCCAATGTATTACCATTTCAACACAAGCCGCTTTACGCGAAATGATGGCGCCCGGTCTGCTGGCTATTTTTGTGCCCACCTTTGTAGGGTTTGTTTTTGGCCCCGAAGTGTTGGGCGGTGTGCTTACCGGCGTACTTATTTCTGGCGTACTGTTGGCTATGTTCCAGTCTAATGCCGGTGGAGCATGGGATAATGCCAAAAAATCGTTTGAAGCAGGGGTAAAAATTGGCAACGATACCTATTACAAAGGCAGCGATGTTCATAAAAATTCCATAGTAGGCGATACCGTAGGCGACCCGTTTAAAGATACCAGCGGACCGTCTATGAATATTCTTATTAAGCTAACCTGTATTGTGGCACTCATTATTGCTCCATATATCGCCAAATTGCACCCGGTAAACCAATCGCAAAACCTGCCTGTTAAACCGGCTGTTGAACAACAGGTAGAAAAAGGGTAAATTAATGAAGTTTCGGGCTTTTTACCCCGATGTCGCTAATGCTTAAAAGCCGCCTCGTGTTTTGGAGGCGGCTTTTGCCGTTTATTTTAATGTAATTGGCAGAGTTTAAGCAAACTGCCGGCAATTTGCGTTAAAAAATTGATAGAAAAATATTTTGATAAAAAAACCGGACAATGATTCAATTCGCCTTTAAATACACCAATCGGTTGAAGTTGCTGTATTTTAAGCAAAAATAGCGAACTTTGTACGGTACATAAGCAACAATGGAAATACTCATTATTATAGGTTTGGTTTTGGTAAACGGCATATTTTCTATGACCGAAATGTCGTTGGTATCGGCAAAAAAGTTTAAACTGGAAAGCGCCAGAAAAAAAGGAAGCAAAGGTGCAAAAAATGCACTCGATTTGGCAGAAAACCCAACCCGGTTTTTATCAACGGTACAAATTGGCATAACCCTTATTGGTATTTTACTGGGCGTGTACGGCGGCGAAAACCTTACCGCAGGTGTGGCCGCATTCTTAATGCGTTTTGAATTGCTGCAACCCTATGCACATAATATTGCAGTGGGAGTAATTGTATTGTTTATTACCTATTTATCTATTGTATTGGGCGAACTGCTGCCCAAGCGAATTGGCATGACATTTCCCGAACCAATTGCCATGTTTTTATCGGGCCCAATGAAAATATTGTCGCTCATTACCTCGCCTTTTGTTTGGCTACTCACTTTTACCAATGATATTGTTTTGCGCATTTTTGGCATACACCGCATATCAGACAGCAAAGTTACCGAAGAAGAAATTAAGTCCATTATAAAAGACAGCGCCGAAGGGGGCGAAATTCAGGATATAGAGCACAATATTGTGGAACGGGTTTTTGAATTGGGCGACCGCAAGGTGAAAACCCTTTTTACCCACCGGAGTGAGATTGTATTTATTGATGTTCATGATAATTGGGAAACTATCAGGAACAAAGTGAACAAGGAAAAACACTCGGCTTACCCCGTTTGCCGAAACAACAATATTGACAATGTTGTAGGTATTGTGTTGCTCAAAGACCTTTTTACAGCTCTTATTGAAAAAGACTTTGCACTTGAAAATATAATAAAGCAACCCCTTTTCTTAGAGGAAAATATTTTTGCCTATAAAGTGCTGGAACTATTCAAAAAAGAACGCATTCATTATGGCATTGTGGTAGATGAATATGGTACCACTCAAGGCATTGTTACAATGGATGACGTGGTAGATGCACTGGTTGGCGATACCACAGAACTTGATCAGGACGAGCACGAGATTGTACAACGAGATGAAAATAGTTGGCTGGTTGACGGACAATTTTCTGCCATAGAATTTGCCAAATATTTTAACCTGAGTATGGATGATGATTTTCAGGAGCAGTTTGCCACAGTTGCCGGCATGATTATTTATCAAAACAACACCCTGCCGTCTATTGGGCAAAAATTTATTTTCGACAACTACCAATTAGAAGTTGTGGATAAAGACGGGCAGCGAATTGACAAAATATTGGTTACTAAAATTGCCCCCGATAGTTAACTGCCTGCTCATCACAAATTTGCATGAACCTTGCAACCGGCGGTTTTGGAACTTATACATGGTTTTTCTGCAGCCGCATTTTAATGGCTGCAAAAAGAGCCGGTAAAATGGTAATAAAAATAATGCCCAGCACCACCAGCGTAAAGTTGTTTTTCACAAATGGAATATTCCCAAACCAGTAACCGGCCAAGGTAAAAGGCACTACCCATAAAACTGCGCTCAGCAGGTTGAAGAACATGAATTTGCCGTAGCTCATATTACCAATTCCGGCCACAAAGGGCACAAAAGTGCGGAAAATGGGTAAAAACCGGCCAATTACTACAGCTTTCGCGCCATGTCTGGCATAAAACTCTTGCGTTTTAACTAAATATTCGCGTTTAATAAAACGTATGTTATCATAGCCAAAAATCTTTGGGCCAATATAACGGCCAATGTAAAAGTTAACCATATTGCCCGTAAATGCGGCCACAATAAGCAGCCCTATAATGAACCACACGTTTAAAGCGCCGCCGGCAGACAATGCGCCAATGGCAAATAGTAATGAGTCGCCGGGTAAAAACGGCGTAACCACAAAACCCGTTTCGGCAAAAATAATTGCAAAAAGAATAAAATAAGTGAGCGTGCCGTATTGGTTAATTATTTCCAGCAGATGCTTATCTATATGCAAAACAAAATCAATGAGTTGCCGTACAAACTCCATGGGCGGGGGCTTTCTTAAGGTAAAAAGTGCAGTTAAAAATACGCAGACGACCACCAAAGAGTTATCTGCGTATCTTTTTCCTTTATTAAATATTAAATTCAATGCCCTGAGCAAGGGGCAAATCGGTTCCGTAGTTAATGGTGTTGGTTTGACGGCGCATATAAGCTTTCCATGCATCGGAACCCGATTCGCGTCCACCGCCGGTTTCTTTTTCACCGCCGAAAGCGCCGCCAATTTCTGCACCCGATGTGCCGATATTTACATTGGCAATACCGCAATCAGAACCCTCGTGCGACAAGAATAACTCGGCCTCGCGCAGGTTGGTGGTCATAATGGCTGATGAAAGCCCTTGTGGCACTTCGTTTTGCAGGGCAATGGCTTCATCAATGGTTTTGTATTTCATGAGGTATAGAATGGGTGCGAAAGTTTCGCGTTTTACCACATCATATTGGGCATCAACCTCCACTATGCAGGGTTTTACATAACAGCCCGATGCATAGGCATCGCCCTTTAGCACACCACCTTCCACTACCATGCGTCCGCCAGCTTTTTTAACCTCCTCCAAAGCATGGAGATACATGTTTACGGCATCGGTATCAATGAGCGGGCCAACGTGGTTGGCGGGGTTCAGCGGGTTGCCAATTTTCAGTTGTCCGTAAGCTTCGGCTAAGCGTTGTTTAACCGCATCGTATATGCTTTCGTGAATTATTAACCGGCGTGTGGTGGTACAGCGTTGCCCGCAAGTGCCCACAGCGCCAAATACCGAACCAATAACGGTAAGTTTCAAATCGGCATTGGCGGTAACAATAATGGCATTGTTTCCGCCCAGTTCCAGCAGGTATTTGCCAAGGCGTGCGGCAACGGTTTGCCCTACAATTTTGCCCATTCGGGTAGAGCCGGTTGCCGATACCAGCGGCACGCGCTCATCGGTACTTAAAAATTCGCCTACGCGGTAATCGCCCACCACTAAGCACGAAATGCCTTCTGGAAGTTGATTTTCCTGCAGCACTTCGCCCAATATTTTTTGGCACGCAACCGCCGAAAGGGGTGTTTTTTCCGATGGCTTCCAAACGCAAACATCGCCGCAAACCCATGCAATAGCCGTATTCCACGACCATACCGCAACCGGAAAATTAAACGAAGTAATAATGCCCGCTATGCCCAACGGGTGCCATTGTTCATACATGCGGTGGCGCGCCCTTTCGGAATGAATGGTAAGACCGTATAATTGACGCGATAAACCAACGGCAAAATCGCAAATATCTATCATCTCCTGTACTTCGCCCATGCCTTCCTGCAGGCTTTTCCCCATTTCGTAAGATACTAATTTGCCAAGGTCGGCTTTGTAGTGGCGCAGTTTTTCGCCAAACTGGCGTACTATTTCTCCACGTTTGGGAGCAGGCATCATGCGCCAAACGGCAAAGGCCGCTTCGGCAGTTTTGATTACCTGCTCGTAGTTTTGGCGCGTGGCGGTTTTAACGCTTCCTATTAGTTGTCCATCGGCAGGAGAGTAGGATTGTAGCAACTCTCCGTCTCCTTGCTGCCATTGCAGACCGGTAGATACGCCCGGATTTACGGCTGCCAGGCCCAACCGCCCCAAAAATGAGGTATCAAAAGCAGAAACATTTGCGGTAACAGACATAACTCTTAATTTATATAATGTGCAATTGGTTAATTTTGCCGCAAAGGTACGCAATTTTTACCTTGTTTTTGGTACAGCCGGGTATCTTTAACCATTTGCAATGGCTATTAACCTTTTTTTGCAGGTTGTATTTTAGATCCTGTGGCGTTCATAATGGTGGCCTGATGTTGTATAGATTCTTTGTGAATGGCGTTGAGCAAAGCGCTTACAAATTCTTCGCTCAAACCCAGTTCTTTGCCGTGCTTGCTTCGGGTATGAATAATTTCATCCCAACGGTTGGGTTGCAAAATGGTTATGCCATTTGCTTTTTTATAATGTCCAATATCTTCGGCAATTTTCATGCGTTGAGCTATGAGTTCCAGTATTTTATCATCAAATTCATTAATTATTTCGCGCAGTTCTTCCAGATTGTGCAAAAACACCGAGTCGGTAGAGGTGGTTTTTCGCAGAGTTAGGTTTTCAATAAGTTGGTGGTAAATTTCGGGTTCTATTTGTTGTTGGGCATCGCTTAATGCTTTACCCGGACAAATATGCGATTCAATCATTAGCCCTCCGAAGTTTAAGTCCATGGCTTTTTGGGCTACTTCCTGCAGCAGGGTGCGGTTGCCGCAAATATGGCTGGGGTCGCAAATAACGGGCAAATCGGGTATTCGGCGCATGAGTTCAATGGGTATTTCCCATTGGGGGCGGTTTCGGTATTTATTTTTTCCATAGGCAGAAAACCCGCGGTGTATGGCGGCAATTTTGGTAATACCGGCATGGTTCAGGCGTTCAAACGCGCCAATCCATAGCTCCAAATCGGGGTTAACGGGGTTTTTTACCATTACCGGAATGTCAACGCCCCGCAGAGCGTCGGCAATTTCCTGCACGGCAAAGGGGTTTACCGTTGTTCTTGCACCAATCCACAAAATGTCAATACCCATGCGCAGGGCTTCGTACACGTGTTTAACGTTGGCTACTTCGGTCATTACGGGCAGGCCGGTTTGGCGGCCGGCCTCTTTTAACCATTTCAGCCCAATACTGCCAATGCCTTCAAAACTGTTTGGGCGGGTTCGGGGTTTCCAAATGCCGGCGCGTAAAATTTTCACATACGGTTTTTTTGCCAGCCTTATACAGGTTTCCAATACCTGCTCTTCGGTTTCGGCACTGCAAGGCCCCGATATGAAGAGGGGAGTGGTTAGTTCTGTGACTACTTCCCATTGGGCAAGCGGGGTAATACTTAAATGTGTCATAAAAAAATGCAGGTTATAAATTTGAAATTGAATTTTAACTGTTTTATTGTGGTTCGGGTTAACATTGTTTAATGTTTTGCAGAGTAGTGCCACTTTAGGCATTGAAACGCATAGCTTTGCTTACTTATCCAATATTTTGTTTATGGCATTGGCTTCTTTCATAAGTAGGGCAAGTTGATTGTAGTTGCCGCTTTTAAGGTGGTTACGCCATTGGGTCAGGTTCTCAATATAGGTATCAAGTACTTCCAGTACGTTGTTGGTGTTTTGTTCAAAAATCTGGCTCCATGTAGCGGGCGAACTTTTGGCTAACCGCACGGTAGAGGCAAAACCGCCGCTGGCAAGGTTAAAGATGGTTGAAACGCTTTTTTCTTTTTGCAACACGGTGTTTGCCAATACAAAAGAGGTTATGTGCGAAATATGCGAAACATAGGCAGTGTGCATGTCGTGTTCAGCGGCATCCATATATAGCAAAGGCATATTAAGGGTGCGAAACATGCTTTCAACTATGGTAAGCGCATCGGAATGGCTGCTTTCTTTGTTGCAGATAATGGCCACCTTTCGGTCAAACAGGTTATACAAGGCGGCAGTTGGACCCGAAAATTCGGTTCCTGCCATAGGGTGAGCTGCTACATAGGCCTGCCGGTTGGGGTGGTCTGCTACGCTTTGAACTATGCCCAGTTTAGTTGACCCCATATCGGTAACCACCGTATTTTTACCTGCCAACTTAAGTACCTGTGGCAACAGCGCTATTATTTGGTTTACCGGCACTGCCAAAATTACCAGATTAGCCGCCGCCACCGCATCGGGCAATGTGGGGGCTATTTCATCGGCAATTCCTCTTTTAAGTGCCAGACCGGCATGTTGTGGGTTTAGTTCCATGCCTATTATTTTTCGGGTAAAACCTCTTGCTTTTAAATCAAGGGCAACAGACCCGCCAATCAATCCCAGACCTACTACTGAAACTACCATCTTGTTTTGTTTTACGGGTTGATAAGTATGCTGTTTATATAAGGTAACAACTGGCGGTTTTGTTTGTTAGCCAATTCCCGATTTTTGGAGCCGTTGTAATGCTTCGTTCATGCGCTCAGGTTTGCAACACAGCGAGATACGCAGGTAACGGTTGCCGGCCGTTCCAAAAATAAATCCGGGGGTAATAAAAACGTTGCTTTGGTGCAAAATTTCATCGGCCCATTGCGGCACGTCTGCAATATGATTGGGCGCTTTCATCCAAACAAACATGCCTACCTGATTTTCAGAGATTTGGCAGCCCAAATACCGGGCAATTTGCAAGGCAAACTCGCGGCGGCCGGTATAAACCCGGTTCAGGTTTTCCTGCCATGCGCCGTTGCAATGTTGCAGGGCATAGGCCGCTGCTTTCTGTATGCCCAAAAACATACCCGAGTCCATGTTGCTTTTTACTTGCAACACATACTGAAGGTAGTCTGCCCTACCGGCCAGCATACCTACACGCCAGCCGGCCATGTTGTGCGATTTACTGAGTGAGTTTAGTTCCAGCGCCACTGTTGCAGCTTCAGGATTTTGTAAAATGCTTTTGGGTATGGGGTTTAAAATGAGACTGTACGGATTGTCGTTTACCAACAAAATGTGGTGTTCTAATGCAAACTGTACCAGTCGCTCAAACAATTTTTCCGAAGCATTGGCGCCGGTAGGCATATTGGGGTAGTTTACCCACATAAGTTTTACCCCTTGCAAGTCTATGTTTTGCAGCGCATGCCAATCGGGTTCCCAATTATTATGCTCATCTAACGGGTAAGAAACCGTTCGGGCGTGCAGCAGGTTGGCTACAGATGCATAGGTAGGATACCCCGGATTGGGTACCAAAACCCCATCACCGGGATTTAAAAAGGCCATGGAAATGTGCATAATGCCCTCTTTTGACCCCATAAGCGGTAAAATTTGGTTTTTTTCCGATAACTCAACGCCATATATGCGCCGGTACCAGTTTGCCATAGCCTGCCGCAGTTCGGGTATGCCGGTATAACTTTGGTAGGCGTGGCTATCGGGCAAAACGGCTGTTTGCAGCAGTTGGTCAATTACATCGGCATGTGGCGGTAAGTCGGGGCTTCCAATGCCCATATTTATTACATCACAGCCGTGCTCGTTCATTTGTCTTATTTCGGCCAGTTTTCTGGAAAAGTAATACTCTTCTACTGCCCGAAGTCTGTTTGCCGGTAAAAGCATGTTGTTTAATTTAGTTTGTTTATTTTTCCGAGGAAAAACAAAAAGCCCCGAACTCAAGTCGGGGCTTTTTGTGCAATATGCAGCAGCATAAATACCTTTTTCACTACCCCGCCGTTTCAGGAAAGTATTGATAGTAATAAAAAAAGTAAAAATTGGTGTATGAGGCCCGATGTTGCATAATTGTTTTATTGGTGTTGCAGGGCAAATGTAAAACAGGCAGTCAAAAATTTATACTTTTTGGGGTAAATTTTTACAAAAAAAGTTATTTTGGCAACAAATAAATTAATTACGGTAAATTTTTTTCTGTGTCAGGTAATTCTGGTTTTGTGAAATACTTTTTTTTCAGGTTTGGAAAGTTGCTGTTATTTATGGCAAGTGTAGCACTTATTGCCTTAATTTTACAGAAGTGCGATTTTAGTTCTATGCTCCCATCGGGTGCGCCCTCAACTTCTCCTCAAACCCCGAAATCGCCTGTTGAACAGCCCGAAACCACTAATCCCGAATATCCGGTTAAGGGAGATGAGGTAAATCAAAAGCTGCAAAGCAAAAAACTCATTTACACCAAACATGCCCGGTGCCGCATGGGTTGTCGCAATATTTCGGAAGAAGAGGTAGTTTATGTACTTAAAAATGGGAAAGTGAACATGGTGAAATCTGATATGGATAATGCGCCCTGCCCCAAATATGCCATTGAGGGGGAAACAGCTGGTAAAGAGCGCGTGCGCATAGTTTTTGCCGATTGCCCCGATGCAACAAAAGTAGTTACCACCATTGACCTTAATAACGACGATGACAGTAACTGCCATTGCAACTAACCTTGTTTTAACTCAACAAATTAAAAAGAGATTTGACCAAACGTTCAACTCCCTTTTTAATGGATGGTTAAATGTTAGGGTAAATGGCAATTTTACGGCATAAGGAAATACCGCGTATTGGCTACCTCAATAAATTCTATTTGTTGTTTAAAATTGAGGAACACATACATTTTGCCGGGTTTACCCTTTAGTGCAATTTCAATCATAGATTTTACCGCAGGGAAACCCTCTAAATTATAGGCAAAAGTATTAGCTTCTTTAATATCGAAAGTACCTTTGGGCGTACTTACAGTTTTTTCGTTAAAAACAATAGAGATGTTATCGGCTTGCTTAATTCGAACGGGTTGGTCGCCGGCAGTGGCATTTTCAACAACCGAATAGGGGAAAATGGTTTTTTCAACCAGGTTTCCATAAGAGCGGATAAAGTACTGGTTTTTTCCGGTAAAGTAATTTTTTTCGGCAGCCAGTTCGCTGTCTTTTTTCTGGGCAAGGTAAAACGTATGCTCGCCGTTTGCTTTTGAAAATAGGTAAATAAGATCAACATAATTGTCTTGGTCAACTACCACTTTTAATCGGGCCGTTTGGCCTTTTTCATCCATTAGTTCGTATATATAGCCCACGCGGTCGGGGTATTTTGAAAGAATTTGAAAATTACCAAGTCCTTCGGCGCCGTTAATTTGAATGGTTGATGGCAAAATATCAATCATCATTTGCCCTGGTTTCAGATTTTTGATATCTCCCTGCCCTGCCTGGTATTGTGCGGGAATAAACTCTTCGCCATCCAGTTCATGAATTACGTTGTAACGTCGGTCAGACACGAAGGTATAAGTGGCAGATGCTTCGGCGCTGTTTTTGGGCTGCATAAATGAATTGGTTTGTGCCATCAGTTGTCCGTAAGCAGCAACAACAGTCATTAAAAGCGTAAAGGTAAAATGCTTCATTTGTTTTTAAGGTTTTTTATGTAGTAAGTTTGTTTGCTATACAATACAAGAAATGCTCAAAATAGGGTAACGCCAAAGGTTTGCAAAAAATTGTATAAAGTTTCAATTTTTTGTTTTGCTGCAAAGGCTTTTTGCATTGCAAATTTACCGCCAAATTCTGTTCAAATTGTACAAATTCTGTTCCAATTTATCTCGCCTGTTGTTTTTAACATTTTGGCATGAATAAACCCGGCCGGAAGTGCCGGCCGGGTTGTCAAATGTGCTCTTAAAGTGTTTATGTAAGGGATAGGTGTTTAATAAAGGGGTTTCATTGCAGGGTATAAAAAGGTACTGTAGCAAATAACATTACCTGTTTCTTTAACCGCTTTGAGTTTTTGTTTGCTTTGTTGTTGGGTTTTTGGGGTTTAGCCTTCTTACATTTCGGTTTCTTGCTGCAGCTTATTTGGGGTGTTTCGCTGTGCCTTTTTAATGGCAGCAGTTACTGTTTTTTTAAATTTAGTTTGTTTTCGGGCGTTGTTACTCTAAAGACGCCCTCTCTGTTTTTGGTCACACATGCTAACCACAATAGGTAAAAATGTTTTTCAAGGTCTTCACAAACTGTAAATGGCAACTTCTGGTTTTAGACTTTTTAAATAAGTGGGTAAAAACTGTGCGAACAGAAGACTTTTTACTTTTTTTACAAAAAACGCCTTTCCGCTATGGGTGTTTTAAGTTATTTTGTAGCTTTAGCCGGACTTATTCTTTGGTAACCAAATTATTAAAAAACTCCGCAACATATGCAAAAAAAAACCGCACTTAGCTTTTGGCAAATCTGGAACATGAGTTTCGGCTTTTTGGGTATTCAATTTGGCTTTGCCTTGCAAAACAGCAATGTGAGCCGTATTTTTCAAACCTTGGGTGCAAAAATGGACGACCTGCCCATATTGTGGATTGCGGCACCTCTTACCGGCTTATTGGTGCAGCCTATCATCGGCTATTTAAGCGACCGTACCTGGCATCCCAAGTTCGGGCGTCGCAGACCTTATTTCTTGTTAGGGGCAATTCTTGCAACCTTATCGTTGTGCATTATTCCCAACTCTCCGGCATTATGGGTAGCGGTAGCTATGTTGTGGATTATGGATACATCTTTTAATATATCTATGGAACCCTTCCGGGCTTTTGTAGGCGATAAATTGCCCGAAGAACAACGTACGGCCGGTTTTGCCATGCAAAGTTTTTTTATTGGCATTGGTGCGGTTGCCGGTTCAATATTGCCTTATGTTTTTGCCAACTACCTGCACATCAGCAACGAAGCTCCAGAAGGAGTAATTCCGCCATCTGTGCGGTATTCGTTTTATGTGGGGGCTGTTTCTTTCCTTATTGCCGTGCTGTGGACGGTCTTCTCCTCAACCGAATACCCGCCCGATGATAAAGAAGAGTTTGAAAAATCAAAATCCGGCGGGTTGGGTAAAATGTTTACCGATGTATTTGCCGGACTCACTCAAATGCCTAAAACCATGCAACAACTGGCCATTGTGCAGTTTTTCTCATGGTTCGCTTTGTTTGCTATGTGGATTTATACCACCGGCGCCGTTACACAACATATCTATGGCACTACCGACACCCTTTCTCCCCTTTACAATGAAGGTGCAAATTGGGTAGGTATTTGTTTTGCCGTCTATAATGGTGTGGCAGCTATTGTTGCCTGGCTCATACCTCCTTTAGCCCGTTATACCAACAGGCGTATTGCCCACCTTATCTGTCTTGTTTTAGGTGGTTTGGGCTTGCTTTCTATCGGGGTAATTAAAGACCCTAAGTTGCTTGTAATTTCTATGGTAGGCGTTGGCGCAGCCTGGGCAAGCATTCTGGCAATGCCGTATGCAATTCTTACCGGCTCTCTTCCCGCCGACCGTATGGGCTATTTTATGGGCGTTTTCAATTTCTTTATTGTTATTCCGCAAATTGTAGCTGCCAGCATACTTGGGTTTCTTGTGGGCAGATTTTTTCACCACGATCCCATTTATGCCTTGGTTATTGGCGGTGCAAGCATGATTTTGGCCGGCTTTCTTACGCTATTGGTTGAAGATAAGGGCGAAAAAGCAAAAACCATTTAACCACTTTTTTCGTAATTGTAAAACCCCGAAGCACAACATAGTTTTTTTGCGTTCTCATTGGGTTTTTGCAAACTGCATCTGATGACCATTTTGTTCTGTTCGCTTATTTTTGTCTCGGTTTTTCGGTTAAGGAGTTAATTTTGTATTTGCTTTGGTGTATCATGGTTATACAGTTACCCTCATAAAGGTTTGGCAACCCTAAATTTCTGTTTCAATTACTTGTTCATTTGAGTCTATTACACAAAAAGCCGCCCTTTTTAAAGGCGGCTTTTTGTGTAAAGTCTTCTTTTCCTTTTAACCGGTAGCAATATCGGATATCCTACCTCACCAACGTCACATTTCCTTTAAACAACTTATCGGTTCCGTCGGTAAA